>NZ_JBVHVT010000131.1:0-16949 GCF_055564695.1 Streptomyces sp. NPDC029014 | reverse complement strand
GGCCGGTGACTACCCGGACCGCCCTGCGACGCATCCAGTTCTACCGACGCCCCCACCCCCTGACAACGCCCCCTCTTACTACGCACCCTCGCAGAAGCGCACGGGCGGCCCCTGCGCACCCTGCCCGGGGCCTTGCCGCACCGCGGCACGGGGGCTTCGAACCTACTAGCCCGGTTCGTATGTGACATGGGCCCTATGGGGCGGGTCACCCCGAGAGCACCCGAATCTCACCGATCGTTACGGCTCGTACCTGTTTGCACAGCCCCGTCCGGTCACGGACGTCCGCGGTCCGCAACAGTGCGATCTCGGCTCTGCGCCGAACGGAATCCGGCCATCGCCCTGGCCGATACCGAGACCTACGGTGGCGCCACGCTTCGACGGCAGCCACCCGGTGGCGCCTTGGCAGAAGGAGACGGCAATGCGGAGACGGTCGAGGGGGCTCGCGCTGGCTGCGCTGGCCCTGTCCGGGACCCTGACCCTGGCGGGCTGCAACGGGGACACCGACGAAGGGGCCGCCGGCCCGGCTCCCGGCACGACGTCCGGAACCACTCCCACCGCCACCGCGCCCGCTCCCTCCGTCACGCCCGGCGGCGGGCTGCCCTCCGCGTCCGCGAAGGCCACGCCCAAGCCCACCGGGTCCGCCACCGCGCCCGGCAAGCCGAAGCCGCCGGCGCCGGCGCCCAGCTGCGATCACAAGATGCCGATCTCGCCGGACGAGATCGCCGTCTACCGCTACACCCCCGAAGGGGGCGAACACAGCCTGATCGTCAGGCACGGCAACTGGGGCTGCCCCGTCCCGGGCGGAGCGACCCCCTTCGTGACGGTCGGCGAGGAAACCTTCATCTCCGTCAACGAAGACGCCAAGATCACCGCCCTCAGCCCGATCGTCGCCAGCTCCGTGAGCAAGCCGATCACCCTCCACGAGCTCAGCGAGTGGCTGATCGCCCATCCGGACAAAGGCCTGGTGTTCCACTACAACGTCGACCACAGGGGCTTCATCGAAACCCTCGGCCAGGAGGAATACACCTCGTAGCTGCCGCGACCGGATAATGGCACCACCCGGGCTGCCCCGTGCGTGCGCGGCGGCAGCCCGAAACGACCGACAGAACGACAGAACGACCGAACGACCGGAAAGACGAAGGATCCATGGCGCTGAAGGCGGGCCACCGGGTGAAGCTGGCGGCGGACCTCGAACTGGCCGGTGCGGTCACCCCGGCCGGGGGCTCCCCTGCGGACACGGACACGGACGCGGACGCCGTCTCCGGATCCCTGTCCCTGTACCTGGCCGCCGGCATCGAGGGCACCGTCGAGCGGGTGCACGAGCACCGGGACCGGCCGCAGAGCCAGGAGGTGCGCGAGTACGTACGCCTCAAGTCGCTCCTCGATGACTTCGGCCACCAGATGCCGCCGGGGTCGAGGGGGCAGCTGGAGGAGCAGGTCGGCTCCCTGGAACCTGCCTGGACCGCCCACCAGGAACAACAGCGTCGTGCGACGCTCCGCGTCCGCTTCGACAACGGGTTCGTCCTCGACGGCGCGCACGAGGAACTCCTGACCTCCGTCTGAGGCGCCCGTCGCTGCGGAGCCGCCGCGCTCGTGACGTGGCGCGAAGTCGTCTGCTGCGGGGACGGGGCGGCGCGAGGGCCGCCGGTCGGGGCAACCTTCCCAATACCCGGCGGGAACACCGCCCGCACCGCTAGCGTGGCGCACCTCACTGCCGTCGGGGGGCAGGCGGTCGGTTCCACGACCGTCGGGGGCATGGTTCCGCATGGCCTGAAAGCAGCCTCTCGACGGTGCTTCCCCGGCCGGCGGACGTCGCCGCCCGCCGCCGTGACGCGCAGAGGAGCAGCGAGCACGTGCCGCTTCCACAGAAGATCCACTACCTCATCGAGTGCTTCGACACCCTGGCGGTGAACCGGGGCGGGAACCGCCGGTTACCGGCGATGCTGCTGAAACGGGACGCCGCCGGGGAGCCGACGGCACGCGACATCGTGGTGGAGTACGAGAAGCGCCTCTACACGAAGGAGGGCAGCGAGAAGGTCAGGCGGGTGCCGCACGCCCTGCTGACCGATGACTGTCTGGGACCGCGGGACGCGGTTCCCGGCGAGCCGGCCCGCGAGGTGGCCCCGCCGCACGTCCACGTGCTGGACGAACTCACCAAAGAGCTCGCCAAGCTACCGCCCGGCGCCGGGAAGATCCGGCTGTCGCGTTTCAACACCTGCCGCGCCGTGCTGAACGCGAACGTCAACACCGTCACGCCCGATGCCGGAGTGCGGCAGCTGCGCGACCACCTCTACGAGGCACTCCTCCAGCGGCGGGGCGGTCTGGAGGTGCTGGCCGGACTGGCCGGCGACGACGCGGTCACGGCCATCGCCACCGCATGGGCGAGCATCGTGAGGTTCTTCGGCCTGCGGCTGCCCCGCTCGATCTACGGTCTGTGGCTGAAGAGGCACCGCACCCTGCGCTGGGTCGGTAGCCACCGCCCCGAAGGCGCGAACTTCCTGCGGATGGCGCTGGAGATCACCGTATCCGGCGAGTCCCACGACAAACCCGACGTCGTCCAGCGCCTGCTGCTCACCGCCCTGATCAACGACCTCGCCAAGGCGGTGAGACCGTCCCGCTTCTGGGTCTACCGTGCCCGGCGCCGCTGGTCCTTCGTCCTGCTCCTGCCGGACATCGGCGCCGAGGGCACGACGATCCGCCAACTCCTCGACACGTACGAGCAGATCGCCCGCGACGAGCCCACCGCCCCCCTCATGGTCCTGGGGGCCGCACCCGACGAGCCGCTCTCGTACGCGCAGCCGGTCGCCGCCGACGCCGATGACGCGGACGCGATGGCCAGGCAGGTACGCGCCCTCTACGCGCGGCCCTCCGCGTCGGCGGTCTACCTCGTACCGCTCTCCCCGCGCGACGACGACGGCCCGGCCAGGAGCTGGCTGCAGACCAAGCCCAGGGTCGACGCACCGCCGAGCGGCAAGGGGGCCTATGTGCGGGCCGTGGCGACCCCCGCCCTCGCGCTCGCCCTGGTGGCCACCGGGATCTACTACTGGCGGGTCGAGTTCGGACTGCCGCCGTCCTGCCACGAGGTGAGTACGGGCGAGATCGTCGGCGTGACGTACGGCAGCGGATGCCACCTCGGCAGGCCGGGCCGCGACGACGAACTGCTCGCACTCGAAGCGGTCGCGAAGCGGCAGAACGACGCCGCGACCCACAGCGGGCGCCCGTACCGGACCGTGGTGTTCTTCGCCCCCCTGACGGCGGAACCCGGCGACTCCACGCCGGTCAGCCTGCAGTCGCTGCGCGGCGCCCTTGCGGCCCAGCACCAGATCAACTCCCGTGAGGGAGCCGTCGTCCAGATCCGCCTGCTGCTCGCCAACTCCGGCAAGTACTTCGCGTACGGCTCGCGCAATTCCCACGGGCCCGACGTCGCGGCGGAGATCATCGAACGCAAGGATCGGGACAAGATCGCCGCGGTCATCGGCATCACCCAGAGCCGACCGGCCTCGTTCGCCGCGGTCGCGGAGATCTCCGCGGCCAGCATCCCCGTGATCGGCAATTCCGTGTCGGGCAGCAAGATGGTGGACGAACGCGCTTCGTCCTACTACTTCCAGGTGTCGCCCTCCAACGACCGCATCGCCCACGTGATGGCCGAGTTCTCCGCGTACTCCGAGGAGGTCGGCGAGCTGACGACGGCCAAGGAGGGAGCCAGGACGGCCGTCGTGGTGTACGACCCGGACGACGAGTTCTTCAGCTCGGACCTCCAGGAGAAGTTCACCAAGCACTACAAGGGCGGAAAGGTGGTCACGGTCCCCTACTACGAGAACCGCACCGGGCAGATCGTCTCGGACGTGGCACGGGACATCTGCACCGAGGTCGGGAAGTCGGACGGGTTCATCCTCTACGCCGGCCGCTCGGGGGAGATGCCGGCCCTCTTCGACGCCCTGCAGGCGGCCTCGGAGTGCCGGAGGAAGGACGGGAGGAAGATCGCCGTCCTCTCCGAGAGCACCGCGGCCAAGTACCTCCAGGACCCGGAGGACATGCTGCGGCGGCACTCCCTGCTCCAGCCGTACTACATGATGTACAACAACTCGAACGGCAAGGAGACGCCGAACACTCCGTACTCGGAATTCACCGCCCACTTCCGGAGCGTGTTCACGGACGGTTCACTGCCCGAGGGCAACGCGGCCGGCTCCTACGACGCGCTGCAAGTGGCGTCGGCGGCGATCAACGCGGTCTACGTGCAGTACAGGACGGGGACGAACAGCAGCGCCCCGTTCCAGGCGACGGACGTGTACGCACGGCTTTCGAACCCCGGCATCGAGAACCTCTCCGGCGCCACCGGCCTGCTGACCCTGAACAGCCGCAACAGGTTCCCGCCGAACGGCGCCGTCTACATCCTCCAGCCCCACCTCGACAAGAGCGTGACCACCCTGGTCGCCTGCGGCAACCTGCCCGACCAGCCGGTGAACTCGGACCTGGGCAGGACGTGGGGTCCGGCCGGCCGGACCCGGGCCTGTCCGTAGCGGCCGTCTCCACAGCGGGCCCCGCCGCTCGGGCGGCGGGGCCCTGGAGGTGCCGGGCGTCGCAGGGGGGTGAATCCCTCCGGTCACCGCACTACGTGGGGGTCGACGGTGCGGGTTCCCGGCGGTGCTCCAGCCAGGTGCGGCTCAGGTCGTCCCAGATCGTCTGGTACCGGCCGAAGACCTCGCCGAGCTGGTCGAACGTGAGCTCGTCGGCGGGCGTCGACGCCACGAGGTACTCGAGGTCATCGGCGAGCCGCCGGAACCGGTGCTGCGCCTCCTCCATCAGCACCCACCGCGAGCGCCAGTTGAAGAACGGTTCGACCGCTCCCAGCAAGGTCACCAGCGCCACGCACGCCAGGGCCAGACCCGCCCACGCGTTGAGGTCCTGCAGGCCCAGGATGACGGTGGACGCTGCGGACAGGACGAGCGTCGCCACCTTGGTGACGGAGGCGCTTCGGCCGAAGCGCTTCTTCTTGCCGCGGGCGTAGACGCTGCCCTGACGGATCTTGTCCAACAGGAGGGCCGCTGCCTCCCTCGGGCTCAGCCCGACACCCAGTCCGTTCTCCTGCTGCACTCCGCCCCCGTTTTCCCTGTCGCCGCGCCGGACCGCCAAGCCAACTGCAAGTCAACACCAAGAGGCAACGGGCACCTTCGTCACATCTGTTGCCCCGCCTTCGATTCCTGGAGCAAGCAAGCGTGTCCGCCAGCGGTACTGCCGAACGTCCCTACACCCACGACATGGTCGTGGTCCACCGTGTCTTCCGCCGGGAGTCGGCCTTGCTGCCGCGGCTGGTGCGAGCCGTGCCGGCCGGCGCGTCGGCCCGCGCCGCCGAGGTCGGCGCGCACCTGGCCGAGTACGTGACGGGGCTGCACCACCACCACGCCGTCGAGGACGAGATGATCTGGCCACTGCTGCGCGAGCGGGCCGCGGACGCGTTGCTCGTCGCGCGGATGGAGGAGCAGCACGAGCGGATCGACCGGAGCCTGGCGGCGGTCAGCGACCGCGCGCCGGTGTGGCAGCAGACCGCCGACCGAGCGGCCGGCACGGAGCTCGCACTGGCGCTGGAGGAACACCGCGCGGCGCTCCTGGAGCACCTCGACGACGAGGAGCGTCTGGTCCTGCCGCTGGTCGCCGCGCACCTGTCGGTCGCGGAGTGGAACGCGGTCGGACGCCGCGGCCTGGAAACCGTCCCGAAGGACAAGCTCATGCTCGCGCTCGGGTCGCTCCTCGAAGAGGCGACCCCGCAGGAGCAGGCGTACTTCCTCGGCAAGGCCCCGCTCATCGGCCGTCTGCTGTGGAAGGCGTTCGGGCGCCGCCGGTACGCCGCCTCCTGCCGCGCGCTGCGGGCCCCGCTCGACGGTGGGGAGGGGCACTGACGATGACGACGGTTCTGGACTCCGCCCCCCTCGACGTCCTGGACGCCTACCGGACCTGCGAGTTCGCCACCCTCGGCCGGGACGGGACGCCACTGGCCTGGCCGACGGCAGTGGCGCGGCGCGAGGACGGGACCCTGCTGGTCACCACCTCCCTCGCGTTCGCACAGAAGGCGCTGAACGTCCGCCGGGACGGCCGGGTCGGCCTGCTCTTCTCCGACCCCACGGGCAGCGGCCTCGACCCCGCCCCGCAGATCTTCGTGGGTGGACGGGCGGAATGCCCCGACCGGATCATGACGGGTCCGCAGGGGGCCGAGGAGTACTGGCGGATGCTGTTCGAGCGACAGCCGCACAGCCGGGCGTACCTCTCCTTTCCCCTGCGCCCGTTGATGCACTGGTACTACCTGCGGCTCCTCATCACGGTCACGCCCGAGCAGGTGATCGTACGCCCGCCACGCGCGGCACTGCTGCCCGGCCCGGGGGCAGCGGGAACGCCCCCGACCGGGACGGGCGCGCTGCCCGGGGCCGCGCAGCTCGCCCGGTTCCCCACGGCCGTCCTGGCCGCCCGGGACGCGTCCGGGGCGCCCGTGCTCGCCCGGACCCGGCCGGCGCCGACCCCTGACGGCTACCTGGTGGAGGTGCCGTCCGACTGCGCCGCCGCCCCGGGGCCGGCTTCGCTCCTGGTCCACGGGCACGACGACCGGCTCGACCACATGTACAACGCCCTCGTCCGCGGGGAACTGCGCCGGACCGACCGGGGCTGGACCCTGGTGCCGTCCACCGTGGTGGAACCGACGGGATCGGGCGCCGCGCGCGATGCCCTGCGCGTCCTGCGGCACACGAAGCGGTCCACCGACCGGTACCTGGAGCGCCGCGGCCTGCGGCGGCCGAAGGTGCAGTGGGATCGGTTCCGCGCTCTGGCGGCACCCGCACCGCAGCAGGAGCGGACGTGACCGCCCCGGGCCGGCGGGCAGGCCGGGGACGGTTCGCATGCGCAGCCTGATGACCCGGCTCGCCGCGGTGCTGGCGGGCCTCCGGCGCCGCGCGGGCGCGGGGCCGGCGGCCGGAGCGGGGGACGAGACCCGTGTGCGGCAGGTGATGCGCTCTCCCCACCACTGACCCCGGTCGCTCGGTGACCCGGGGCGCTCGGCCGGATGCGGTGCGTTTCGAGGCCGGTCGGGCGGTACGGGTACGGGCGGCCGAGGTAAGAAGAAGTGCAGGGGGTCGGCTTCGGATGCTGCCGCGGAGGACCGATGCGCCGGGACGGACGGGTCGCGAATTCCATGCTCGCGCTGCTGAGTCGTGACTGGCTGGGAGTGCCGGTCGCCCTGCTGGTGGTGGCGGCGGGCGGTGGTCTGATCTCGCTCGGCGCGACCTGGGCGGTGACGCTCGGCGTCGCCTTCGTCGCCGTCGGTGTGGTGTTGCTGTGCGGGGCCGTGCGTCACCTGGTGCTGGTGGGCCGGCTGGCAGGGGCACGGCCGGCGGCGGGGAAGCTGGTCGACGTCGGAGGGCGCCGGATGCACGTGCTGGCCGAGGGGGCCGCCGGGGACGGGCCGACCGTGGTGTGGATACCGGGCGGACATGCACCCGGTGAGGAGTTCCGGCCGTTGCACACGATGATGGCGGCCCGGACCCGCTCGGTGCTGGTCGACCGCTTCGGCTCGGGCCGGAGCGACACCGGGTCCTTCCCCCGGACGACGGCGGCCGAGGCGGAGGAGCTGGTGGCGGCGCTGGAGGGGGCGGGCGAGCGTGCCCCGTACGTGCTCGTCGGCCACTCCTTCGGCGGGCTGCTCGTCGCGAACGCGGCGCGGCGGCGGCCGGATCTGGTGGCCGCGCTCGTGCTGCTGGACCCGACGCCCCTGGAAGTCATCGCGTTCGGGCCGCCGAGCACGATGGTCGCCGGGATGCGCCGGAGGTTCCTGGTGTCCGCGGTGCGGCACTTGTTCGGAGCCCATCGGGGCGGTGGCGGCCGGACCGGCTGGGACTGCGCTGCCGCGTCGATCTTCGCCGAGCTCTCGCCGTCCGGCCTGGCGGGTGCGGGCTGGGAGACGGTGGTCTACGACGGGGATCTCGGCGACCTGCCGCTGGTGCTCGTCATACCCCGGGACCTCACGGGCGGCGAGTCGGTGCTGTCGGCCGCCCGGGACGCGGCCGAGGCCGAGCGGATCGAGCGCTTCTACCTGCGGGCCAGGACCCGGTACCTGGCGGCGTCGACCGCGGCACGGCTGGTCCACGCACCGGTCGGCACCGGCCACGACTTCCCGCGGGAACAACCCGGGTTCGTGGTCGGGGTGGTCGGGGACCTGGTGCGGGACCTGCGTGCGGTCAGCCCATGACGGTGCGGCCGCAGTCGCCCCGCAGCGGGCGCCGACGGGAGAAGGCGCCGAGGTCCACGACGTTGCCGGTGTGCTCGCAGCGGTAGCGGACCGGATCCGCATCGTGGTCGTGGCCGGCTTCGACCCGGTCGATCAGGGCCGCGAGGTAGCGGCCGACCAGCGGGGCGTTCTTGAACTGGTTGCCGCTCGTGCCCATGGCGACGTAATAGCCGTCCAGGTCGGTGCGGTCGTAGATCGGCGTCCAGTCGTCGGCGACGTCGTACACGCCGGCGATGCCGAGGGGCCGGTTGGGGACGCCGAGAGCCGGGAAACGGCGGGCCGCCCTGGTCACCTGGGTCCGGAAGCGGCGAGCGGTGGGGCGGGGGTCCGCCTGGTCCGGGTCCTCGATCCACTCCGGCGGGTCGCAGGCCGGCTGGGTGCCACCGACGAGGCGGCGGCCGCCGGAGGCCGCTCGCAGGTAGGTGCCGAGATCGGGATCGGCGACCACCGGGCAGGGCCCGGGCACCTGGGCGCGGTCGCTCGGGACGGGCACCTGGTGGACCTCCTCGCGCAGCGGGCGCACGCCGATGGTGAAGTCGCCCCCGACGCCCGCCAGCCGGTTGAGGCCACCCGACCACGGCCCGGCGGCATTGACCACGACCGGCGCGAGGATCCGCGTCCCGTCGGCCAGGCGGACGCCGTCCACGCGGTCCGCCCGCCGGTCGACGGCGACGACGGTCCGGTGGAACAGGAACCGGGCGCCCAGCGCACCCGCCGCGTCCGCGAGGTTCTGGGCGGCGAGCTGAGGATCGTCGACGAACCCGGCGTCCGGCGTGAACAGTGCGCCCAGCTCGCCGGTCGGGCCGGCGAAGAAGGCCTCGTCGTCCACCGGCTTGGGCGGCCAGTACCGTCCGGGGTCGATTCCGGGGAGGCGGCTGCGCAGCGTCGGGGTGTCCCACCGCTCGTACGGGACACCGGCGCGGTCGAACAGGGCGATGGTGTCCGAGGGTTCGGCGGAAGGAGAGTCGAGCAGCACGGCGCCGGTGCGGTGGAAGACCGCGAGGGGGCGGCTGCCGGGGAGCCCCAGGTGGTCCGGCCAGGACGCCCAGAGGTGGCGGGCCTCCCAGGCGGTGGCGCAGCCGTCGAACGTGGAGTAGTTGAACCGGATGACCGCACTGGACGCGCTGGTGGATCCGTGCCCTGCGGCGCCGGCCTTGTCCACGACGACCACCCGCCGCCCGGTGCGGGCCAGTTCGAGGGCGACGGCGGCGCCGATCACGCCGGCACCGACGACCAGGGCGTGGGGAGGGTCGAGGGGCATCAGGACCTCCGGGAGGACGGCGAACCGGAGAGGCGGGGCACGGAGGCGGGCAGCGCGAAGTTGAGGCCCTGGGCGGGGGTGGGTCCGGAGGAGAACGGGATGAAGCCGACCGGCAGGTCGAAGCCCGGGGAGGTGCCGATGGCGACGTCGAACGCGCCGGTCCGGTACATGGCGTGCACGAGGGCGGACAGGCTTTCGGTGACCAGCTCGACGTCTGCGCCGGGCGCCGTCCAGGAGCGGGCCATCAGCTCGGCGACGGCCGGCAGCGTGGGGCCGAGGTCGGGGCTGGTGATCAGGCGCAGTCGGAGCGGTCGGCCGTCCTTGGTCAGCGGGCCGTCGGCGGTGCGGGACCAGCCGGCGGCGCGCAGCGCCGAGGCGGCGTCCTGCGCGGGCAGGTTGGCGGCGGCGAGGTCGGCATGGCAGACGGCGCCCTCGGCGCCGAAGTCGCCGGCGGGCCTTCCGCTGCCCCCGACGGCGACGTTGGCCAGTCCTTGGCGGTCGAGGGCGGACACCAGGGTGCGACGGGGCATGGCGGCATGGTGTCACCGGGATGCGGCGGGGGGTGACGCAACTCAGATGCACGATGAACGTGTTCGAACGGTCGGCAGGAGCCCGGCGCCTGGGCGGGGAGCCGTCGGGGCGGGCCGGAGCGGCCGGGACCGCCTCACTCGTTCGAGGGATTGCCCGGTCGCTGCCCCGAGGACCGCGGACCGGACGGTCCGGCAACGCCACACTGGGGCCGCATGACGACGTACGAGCCGGCCCGCGAGGTCGGTCACCTGGCGGACCGCTACTGGGAGTTCCTGCTGGAGCGCGACCCGCTGCTGAGAGTCCGCCGGGGACTCCCGGTCGAGACACTGCCGGGGGCGTCGCCCGCCGAGGCCGAGGAGCGGGCGCGGTTCGCCGAGGGCGTGCTGGAGCAGGTCCGGATGCTCGACGCCGCGGAGCTGTCCGGTGCCGACGCCGACACCGCCGCGTTCCTCACCGGACTGGCCGAGGAGGAGCTGCGGGTCCACCGCTGCTACTGGCTGACCCCCGCCGCCACCCCCTACCGGTTGTTCCCGCTGTCGCTGTACGTCGACGCGGTCCTGCGCCCCTTCGGTTTCGCCGGACGGGACGACACCGACCGGTACTTCGCGCTGCTGCGCGAGGTGGCCCGGGTGGCCGACTCGATCCGCGACAAGGTGGTGGGGCAGAGCGCCCGCGGCTTCCGTGTGCCGGCCCCGGCCCTGGCCGGGGCCCGGGCCACCGTCGCGGGCCTGCGGGACTCCGTGGCGCGCCGGGTGGAGGTGGACGGGGACCGGCTCGGCAGCCTCGGGCAGGTCGCGCGGGGACGCCTCCGGGAGGGCGTACGGCGGCTGGTGGAGACCGAGGTGGCGCCGGCCTTCGACCGGCTGCTCGCCGTCGTCGACGATCCGGCGTACCTGCGCGGGGCGCCGCAGGCCGTCGGCTGGGCGCGGTACGAGGGCGGTGAGGAGGCGTACCGGGAGTTCGTCCGCAGCCACACCGGGGACGACGTACCGCCCGAGCGGCTCCACGAGCTCGGCCGTGACCAGTGCCGCGAGCTCGCCGAGCGGATGCGGGAGCTCCGCGGCACCCTCGGGTTCCATGGCCCCGAGGCCGAGTTCCACGACCGTCTGCGGACCGAACCGCGGCTGTACGCCCGGACGCCCGAGGAGGTCGAGGCCCGGTTCCGCGGCCACCTCGACCGACTGGCGCCCGTGCTGCCGAGGTGGTTCGCCACCCTGCCGGCCGCTCCGTACGGGCTGGCCCGCCTGGACCCGGCGCTGGAGGCCGGGATGACCTTCGGCTACTACGAGCAGCCGACCGCGGCCAGTCCGGTCGGGCGCTACCGCTACAACGGCTCGGACCCGGACCGGAGGTCCCTGCTCGGCTCGGCCTCGCTGATCTACCACGAGCTGGCGCCGGGACACCACTTCCACCTGGCCCGGCAGGCGGAGAACCACGTGCTGCCGCACCTGCGCCGCGAGGTGTCCGGGTTCGGCGCGTTCAACGAGGGCTGGGCCGAGTACGGGGCCGGCCTCGGCTGGGAGATGGGCCTGTACGAGGACCCGTGGGACGCGTACGGCCGCCTCGCGCAGGAGCGGTTCACGGCGCAGCGGCTCGTCGTCGACACGGGGCTCAACCTCGGCACGCTGACCCTGGAGCAGGCGCAGGACTTCATGCGGGCCAACTCCACCGAGGGGGACGGCCAGATCACCTCGGACCTGCTGCGCTACTCGACGGACCTGCCCGGGCAGGCGCTGTCCTACCGCGCGGGCTACCTGGAGTTCGTCGGGCTGAGGGCCGCGTCCGAGACGGAGCTGGGCGCAGGGTTCGACGTGCGGGCCTTCCACGAGGCGGTGCTGGGGGGCGGCGCGCTGCCGTTTCCGGCCCTCCGGCGGCGGGTGGCACGCGAACTCGGAAATCACCGTCGAGTCTGAAAATCTGACCACAGATTCCCTCTCCAATGGCTCACACCGCCATTCACGTCTCATGAAGAAGGGGCGAACACCCTCACGAGTGAAAGCGGGGAAGGCCGTTTGGCCCTGATGGTCTCGGTTCGACTACGGTGGCCGCAAGAGCAGCGGTGGGTGCTGTCGGCCAGGGACCCGGTCGGTCGGTCAATCTTGAATTCCACGATGGAACGCTTTCATCCACCCGGCTGTGCGCTGCTCCGGTGTTCACAGTGCCTGGGTTCCCCGTCAATACGTCTACGTACAGAGGATGGAGCATGATGCCGCCCCTCGTCCCGCCCTTCCTGGTCGGCCTGGTCGTCGCGCCGCTGGCCAAGCGTCTCCTCAAACCGCTGGTGCGCGGTCTCGTCAAGACGTCCGTCGGCCTCGCCCTCGAGGTGAGGAAGGCGGCCCATGAAGCCGGAGAGAACATCCACGACCTTGCGGCGGAGGTGGCCGCCGACATGGCGGCGGAACAGATCGCCGCCGGTGCCACCGCACCCCGTTCGGGTGACGGTCAGCGCGTCACCACCGAGAAGGCCGCCCCCGACGGCGAGAAGAGCGGCTCGGTCAACGACCGGCCCGGGGGCGAAGCGAGGACCCCGAAGATCCGCCCGAACGCCGGCGCCGGCACGGGCGCCGAAAAGACCCGCTGACGGCTTTTCCCGGCGGCTCCGGCCGCCACCCGGGTGCATTTATCCGTTCGAGATCACACAGATGCGCCCGGGCCCCGGTCGACCGCAAGGACGATCGGCCATTTCCCTCCCTCCATTTTCCACTCCGTCGCAGTGTTCCGTCGTGCCCGTGACGGCTTTCGCGACCTCCGCAAAACAGGTGATCGTACACATGCCATTTCTGCCGAGTGCCGCATCCGGGAATTGCTCCGTGGATATGGACGTGCGCCCGCGCTCGGTCGTCCCGGGCCGCCAGCGCTGGGACGTCAAGCCGGTTCTGGGGCGGCCCCGGACGGCCGAAGTCCTCGCCGCGGCCCTGCGACGTGTCCCCGGGATCACCGACGCCCGGGCCAACCCGGTCACCGGCGGGGTGCTCGTCCGCCACGATGCGCGTGTGACCGCCACCGAGGTCGGCAGGCTCGTCCGCAGGGCCGTCGCCCTGGTCCTGGAGGGCGCGGCCCGGACCGCCGCGGCACCGGCGCGGCCCGCCACCGAAGCGGCTCCGCGCGCCGACGGCGGCGTCCTGCGCCCCGTGCTCGCCGTCGGGGCCGGGGTGGCGGCCGGCGTCGCGCTGATCCGCGGGACGGCGGTCAGCAAGCAGGTGGTCGCGCTGGGCGGCGTGGCGGTGGCGACCGCGGCGGTCGTCCGGAAGGCCTGGTGCAGAACGGTCGACGCGACCGCGGACCCGTCCGGGGCCGGAGCCGAGCGACACCCGCTGCTCGACATCGTCGGGCCGCACCGCCGACGCCTCTACGGCGCATCCGCGCTGTCGGTCGCCTGCCAGGTCTCGGAGATGGCACTCGGCACCTTCCTCGGCTGGACCGCGCTGGTCCTCATCAAGGGCGAGGCCGCGCCGCTGGTCAGCCTCGGCCTGACCAGCGCCTCCGCCCAACTCTGGGGCCTGGCGGGGCTGGTGGCGGTCGCCTGCGCCGCCGTGGCGGGCCTCTCGTACTCCTCGAACCTCCAGTGGCGCCGGCTGGGTCAGGACATCGAGCACGACTGGCGCAACCGGACCTACGCCCACGTGCAGCACCTCGAAATGCGGCACCTGGAGGGCGAGCGGACCACCCGGGTCGCCGGCGCCCTCACCGACGACGTCCGCCAGCTGGGCACCTTCTTCGCCACCTCGGCCAACGACCTGCTGCAACTGGGTTCCAGCCTGGCCGTCCTGGTGCCGCTGTTCCTGCTGCTGGCACCCCAGATCGCCTGGATCGCGTTCCTGCCCATCCCGGTCATCGCCTGGCTGTCGTTCCACTACCAGGAGAGGGTCGCGGCGGACTACGCCGTCTCCGGCGAGGACCGGGCCAGGCTGCACAGCCAGCTGGTGAACACGCTGGAGGCCGGGGCCACCGTCAAGAGCTTCTGTACCGAGGAGCACGAGGCCGCGCGCATCGACGAGCTGAGTGCGCAGGCGCAGGAGAGCAGCAACCGGACCGACCGGAGCACGATCCGCCACGCCGAGATCGTCCGGGTCTGCACGACCAGCTCCATGGCCGGCTCCCTGCTGATCGGCGGCCGGTCAGTACTCGACGGCAGCCTGCGGTTCGAAGTGTTCAGCCCACTGATCGGCCTGCCCCAGATGCTGCTGCTGCGGATGAACCGGCTCGGCGGCATCGTCGACCAGTACCAGCGCACCCTGGCCGCCTACGACCGGGTCCAGCGGCTGCGCGCCCTTCCCGTCGAGGCCGACGGCACCGGCGCACCGCTCGACGCCGCGAACGTGCAGGGCGAGATCGTCCTCAAGGACGTCACCTTCGCCTACCCCGGCCGGCCGCCGGCACTGCGGGACCTCTCGCTGACCATCCCCGCCGGGCAGGTCACCGCCCTCGTCGGCGCCACCGGCTCCGGCAAGACGACCATCGCCAAGCTGCTGATGCGCTTCCAGGACGCGGAGTGCGGCAGCGTACTGCTCGACGGGCAGGACGTCCGCGACCTGCCGCGGCACGACCTGCGCCACGCGATCGGATTCGTCGCCCAGGACCCCTTCCTCTTCGACGGCACCATCGCCGACAACATCCGCTACGGCAGCTTCGCCGCCTCGCACGAGGCCGTGCTCGAAGCGGCCACGATGGCAGAGGCGCACCCCTTCATCGCGATGCTGCCGGACGGCTACGACACGGTGATCGGCGAACGCGGCGCCGCCCTCTCGGGAGGCCAGCGGCAGCGCATCGCCCTGGCCCGGGCGATCCTCAAGAACGCGCCCGTCGTGGTCCTCGACGAGGCCACCTCCGCCGTGGACAACGAGACCGAGGCCGCCATCCAGCGCACGCTCCGCGTCTTCGCGGCCGGCCGGACGATGGTCATCATCGCCCACCGGCTCTCCACGGTCCGCCACGCCGACCGGATCTACGTCATGGACAAGGGCGGCGTCGTGGCCGAGCAGGGCACCCACGACGAACTCGTCGCCCGGCAGGGAATCTACGCGTCGCTCTGGCAGCTCCAGGCCGGCGAACTCGCCGCCTGAACGCAGCTGTTGCGCCTCGGGGCAGTTCACGGTCGTGGCCGCCCGCCTCGCCGGGGCCACCGGTGACACCCCCATCCACAACCAGGAGGACTGACCCGTGACCAACCCCTTCGAGGACCAGGACGGCACCTTCCTCGTGCTCGTCAACGACGAGAACCAGCACTCGCTGTGGCCCCGGTTCGCCGACGTCCCCGACGGCTGGACCGTCGCCCACGGCCCCGACACCCACGCCGCCTGCCTGGAACACGTCGAGCGGTCCTGGACCGACATGCGGCCCAAGAGCCTCGCCGACGCCCGGCTCGGCAACGCCTGACCCGCCTCCGACCCACAACCGAAGGACTTCTGGTGGAAAGACTGCTCTACGCCGCCGAAATCGTGGAGGAGGACGGCTCCTACAGGCTCGTCGTCCACGACGTGGTGCGGGACACGGTCCAGGTCACCCCGATCCCCAAATCCGCGGTGGACAAACTCCCGACCTTCCTGACGGCGCTCAGCTCCAAGCTCAACCCTGCAGCGGCGCGCGCCCGCCGGTAGGGCGCCGGGCACCCGACGGGGCCGGCGCCGTCGCGGTGAGCAGCCAGCCCGTGCTGCGCAGTCGCAGGACGCCGTCGGACGCGTGGGGGCGCAGCAGGTCGGTCAGGCGGGCCCTGGCGCGGTCGCCGAGGTCGGGGCCTGCTTGTGCGACGAGGTGTCGGCCGGGGCCGGAGTCCAGCAGGAACCCGGCCGCGTCTGCCGCGTCGCGTCCCCAGGTGCCGTACGCCGTGACGTGCGTGGCGCGGACGTCACGCAGCCCTGCGGCGCTCAGCAGTGCGGCGGCCGCGTCGGGCGCGGAGAGGGAGAACATGCCGGGTGCGCCGGGCTTGCCGAAGCCTTGCAGCGGGAGGAGGTCGGCGAGGGCGGTCAGCGCGGTCAGCCACTCGTTGCCTTCGGGCTCGGCGGCGCAGAGCAGGGCCACCCGGCCACCGGGGCGCAGGGCCGTGGCGATGTTCGCGAACGCCGCTGCGGGATCGGCGAAGAACATGATGCCGAAGCGGCTGATGGCGAGGTCGAAGGCGCCGCGGTCGAGGGGGTGGACCTGGGCGTCGCCGTGGTCGAAGCGAACGTTGGCGAGGCCTTCGCCGTCGGCGCTCGCCCGGGCTCGTTCCAGCATGGGGCCCGAGAGGTCGAGGCCGACGGCCTCGCCGGCGGGGGCGGCTGCGCGGGCGGCCTGCCGGGTCGTGGATCCCGCACCGCAACCGATGTCGAGGACGCGCTCGCCGGGGGCGATGGCCGCGGCGTCGAACAGGGGCCGGTCGAAGCCGGCGTTGACGGCGTCCCAGCGGTTCTGGTGGGCGGCCCAGTGGGCGCCCTCGTAGCCGTTCCAGGCCCGGGCCTGGCTGGTGTTCGCGAGGGTGTGCACGGACGGAACCTCCTTGCGGACGGGCGCACGAGACCGGGCACCCGCCCCTAGAATGGGCATGCGCCCAAACAGTATGGGCGTACGCCCATACCCGCAATCCCCTTTCTTTCCGGAGGACTTGGTGTCACCTCGTGGAGTGGCCATCCCCGATCTGCGCGAGCGGCTCTTCGACGCCGCCGAACGCGTGCTCGCCCGGGACGGGGCGTCGGCCCTGACCAGCCGGGCGATCACGGTCGAGGCGGACTGCGCGAAGGGGGTGCTGCACACCCACTTCGCGGGGCTCGACGAGTTCGTGGCGGAGCTGGTGCTGGACCGCTTCGGCCGCTCCGCCACGCTGGCGGCGGGGGGGGGGGGGGGGGGGGGGGGGGGGGGGGGGGGGGGGGGGGGGGGGGGGGGGGGGGGGAGGGGGGGGGGTGGTGGGGGGTT
>NZ_JBVHVT010000130.1:0-17061 GCF_055564695.1 Streptomyces sp. NPDC029014 | reverse complement strand
CCCGACCACACCCCTCCCCCCCGAACCCCCCCCCCGCCGGCCCGACAGAAGCACCCCCCCCCCCCCCCCCCCCCCCCCCCCCTTCCCCCCCGGCCCGTGCCGGTGTCAGTGCGGCCCGCGGTCGAGGTCGAACTCCCCGTCCCGGGCGCCGAGGACGAACGCCTCCCACTCGGCCGCCGTGTAGCGCAGCACCGTGTCCCGGTCCAGCGAGGACCGCATGGCCACCGCGCCCTCGGGCAGCCGGGCGATCTCGACCCGCTCCTCGTCGGGGGTGGTCCCGGGCGGGCCCTCCCACTCCACGCCGCTGATGTCGAGCGCGTACAGCTCGTCCTTCTCCTGCTGGGTGCCCATGTGCGGCCTCTCCCTCGGCGGTCCTACCCCGCCGATTATCGGGGCTCCGGCCCGCACCGCGGGAGCGTTTCCGGCGGATCATCCTCCGCTCCCGCGGTGCCGGCCGGCTCAGGCCCCCGGCATCCGGCCCAGCTGGACCAGCGACGTCCCCCGCCGGCGCGAGGAGAAGAACGCCCGGCCCGGCGGCATCGGCCGCGGCCGCACGGTGCCGATCAGGTCGCCCTCGGACGGATCGCCCGACAGCACCACGCCCTGCGCGCCCAGCTCCTTGATGCGCTGCATGAACGGCTCGTACAGCGACCGCGAGGCCCCCGCGGAGTTCCGCGCGATGATGAACCGGACCCCCGTGTCCCGGGCGAACGGCAGGTACTCCACCAGCGGCCCCAGCGGATTGCCCTGGCTGGTGGCCACCAGGTCGAAGTCGTCGATGATGATGTACACGTCCGGGCCCGTCCACCAGCTGCGGTCCCGCAGCTGCTGGGGGGTGACGTCCTCCGGCGGCTGCCGCCGGGCGAACACGCCGCCCAGCGCCTCCATGTGCATCTGCAGGGAGCTCGCCATCGGCGCGTACTCCAACAGGTGCTCCTCCGGCAGCGCCCCCAGCAGGGTGCGCCGGTAGTCGCCGACGACCAGCCGGGCCTGGTCCGGGCTGTACCGCTGGGCGATCTGCTGCGCGACGAGGCGCAGCAGGTTCGTCTTGCCCGATTCGCTCTCGCCGAAGACGAGGAGGAACGGGTCCGTCTCGAAGTCGACGAACACCGGCTCCAGGTCCGTCTCGTCGATGCCGATCGCGATGCCGCGCTCGGGGAAGTCCCCGCCGCGCGGCAGCTGGTCCGCGTGCAGCAGCCGCGGCAGCAGCCGCACGCCCGGCGCCGCCGGACCCGACCAGTTCTGCTTCACCGCCGACACGAACGCGGCCGTCGCGTCCGACAGCTCCTCCACGTCGTGCGAGCCGTCGATCCGCGGCAGCGCCCCCAGGAAGTGCAGCTTCTCCGGCACCTGGCCGCGACCCGGCATGCCCGTCGGGACGTTCGCCGCGACCTTCCGGTCGAACTCGGAGTCCATGACGTCACCGAGCCGCAGCTCCAGCCGGCCCAGCACCTGGTCCTTCAGCGCGGCCCGGACCTCCATGTAGCGCGCCGCCGTGATCACCACGTGGATGCCGTAGCCCAGACCGCGCGACGCGATGTCCGTGACCACCGGCTCCAGGCCGTCGTACTCGCCGCGGAAACCGCCCCAGCCGTCGATGACGAGGAACACGTCGCCCCACGCCTCGCCGGGCAGCTCGCCCGCGGCACGCTTGCGCCGGTAGGTGCCGATCGAGTCGATCCCGTGGGCCCGGAAGAACTCCTCGCGGCGGTTGAGGATGCCGCCCACCTCCGCGACCGTGCGCCGCACCCGCTCCGGGTCCAGGCGCGAGGCGATCCCGCCGACGTGCGGCAGTTCCGCCACCGCCGACAGACCGCCGCCGCCGAAGTCCAGCCCGTAGAACTGCACCTCGCGCGGGGTGTGCGTGAGCGCGAACGCGGAGATCAGCGTCCTCATCAGCGTCGACTTGCCCGACTGCGGACCGCCGACCACCATCATGTGGCCCGCCGCACCCGAGAAGTCCCGGTAGAGCACCTCGCGCCGCTGCTCGAACGGCTTGTCGATCAGCCCGAGCGGCACCACCAGCCCGCCCGGCCGCGTGTACCCGTCCGCGTGCAGCCCGCGCTCCGCCGACGCCGCCAGCGCCGGCAGCAGCTGGTCCAGCGCCGGAGCCCGGTCCAGCGGCGGAAGCCACACCTGGTGCGCCGGCACCCCCTGCCCCTCCAGCCGGGACACGATCACGTCCAGCACCGTGTCCGCGAGCGCGTCGTCCTCCTGCTCGGCCTGCGCCGCCAGGTACGCCGGGTCCGGGGCCGCGTACACCACCGGCACCGGTGCCGCCGTGAACAGCGCGGGCCGCCGCTCCACCGGGAACCGGCCCACCGACAGCTCCCGCCCGCCCGAGCGGTAGGTGCCCGATACGTACGCCGCCTTGAAGCGCACCATCTCGTCCGTGCCGAACTTCAAGTAGCCCGAACCCGGCACCGAGGGCAGGTGGTAGGCGTCCGGCACACCGATCGCCGTGCGCGACTCCGCCGCCGAGAAGGTCCGCAGACCGATCCGGTACGACAGGTACGTGTCCAGCCCCCGCAGCTTGCCCTCCTCCAGGCGCTGCGAGGCCAGCAGCAGGTGCACGCCCAGCGAACGGCCGATGCGGCCGATCTGGATGAACATGTCGATGAAATCGGGCTTCGCGGTGAGCAGCTCGCTGAACTCGTCGATCACCAGCACCAGCGAGGCCAGCGGCTCCAGCGGGGCACCCGCCGCGCGCGCCTTCTCGTAGTCGTGGATGTTCGCGTAGTTGCCCGCCGAGCGCAGCAGCTCCTGACGGCGCTGCAGCTCGCCGCGGATCGAGTCGCCCATGCGGTCCACCAGCGTCAGGTCGTCCGCCAGGTTGGTGATGACCGCCGCGACGTGCGGCATCTGCCCCATGCCGGTGAACGTCGCACCGCCCTTGAAGTCCGCGAGGACGAAGTTCAGCGTCTCCGAGGTGTGCGTGACCGCCAGGCCCAGCACCAGCGTGCGCAGCAGCTCCGACTTGCCCGAACCCGTCGCACCGACGCACAGCCCGTGCGGGCCCATGCCCTCCTGCGCCGCCTCCTTCAGGTCCAGCATCACCGGCGAGCCGTCCTCGCCCACACCGATCGGCACGCGCAGCCGCTCACCGGCCGACCGCGGCCGCCAGGTCCGGGCCACGTCGATCGACGCCGCGTCGCCCAGGTTCAGCAGGTCCGTGAAGTCCAGGTTGGCCAGCAGCGGCTCGTCGTCGTCACCGCCGCCGGTGCGCAGCGGCGCCAGCTGCCGTGCGAGCGCCTCGGCCGCCGGCAGCGACAGGCTGTCCGGCAGGCCCTCGTACGCGACCCCGCCCCCCGATTCCAGGCGCAGCTTCCCCGGCCGCGCCACGACCGACAGCCCGCCGCGCGGCTCGTCCAGCTCACCCGCGATCACCTCGACGATCGTCACGCCCTGCAGGCCCTCGGCCGCCGCGAACGCCGACTCGGCAGGCACCAGCCCGCCGCGGGAGTTGGCGTCCAGGACGATGACCAGGTGCGGCTGGTCCAGCACGGGGGAGCTGTCCCGGCCGAACCGCGGCCGCCCCTCCAGCCGCGGCGCCAGCAGCGCCTCCACCTCCGTCAGGTCGTCGCCGAACAGCCGCTTGCTGCCCGCCCCGTCGACCTGCCCCGGCACCTGGGTGTGCGGCAGCCACTTCACCCAGTCCCACGCCTCCACCGCGCCCGGCGCGGCCACCACGGCCACCACCACGTCGTCGGGCGAGTGCAGCGTCGCCAGCTGCGCCACCACCGCCCGGGCCGCGCCGCGCGCCGACTCCGGCTCCCCGGAGACCGTCACGTGGTAGAAGGCCCGCAGCGACACCGCCACCGGCAGCCCGTCCAGCGAGGAGTGCACCTTCAGGAACCGCTGCATCGCGCCCGCCGTCAGCGGCTCCAGCTCGTCCACCGGCGCGGTGTCCGGCGCCACCAGCGGCGTCGCCAGCCGCTGCGCGCCCAGCCCCAGCCGGGCCTGCCCGAAGTCGGCGTCGCCCACGCGCCGTTCCCACAGCCGCGAGCCCTCGGCCACCACCGACCACAACTGCTCCGGCGCCGGGTGCAGGTACAACTGCGCGTCGCGCTGCGCCCGTGCGGTCCGGCGCACCTGACGGCGCGTCTGCGCGAGGTATTTCAGGTAGTCCCTGCGCACATCGGCCATTTGCCCCTGCGTACCGCGGCGGTGTCGGACCAGCTGCGCGATGACCATCGCCACCGTCGACACCAGCATCAGCACGCCCATGATGCGCATGAACGGCGCCGCGCCCGGCATGAAGAAGAAGACGACCGAGGAACCCATGCCCAGCATCGGCAGGAGCTGCATCAGCATGCCCTCCTGCTGCCCCCGGGGAAGCTCCGGCGGAGCCTCGAGCCTCAGTTCGTCCGAAGGGACTTCGGGCGGCAGGGACCGCGGCGGGCGTTTGACGACGATCTGACTCACCGGAGCATCAATCCCTCGAAAGCGGACCGGACGCTGCTGCGGCGCCCCAAGTCCCGCGCGCGAAGGGGCTCTCCGCGCGCGACGGTGATCCTACTTGCCGACTGTCATGCATACTCCCGGTAGGGTGGCCCGCGCAGTATGCGCATCCGCGAATCCGACACGGCCGCGGCGCGCACCAGCTCCGCCGATCAGGGGGTCCCACAGGTGAGTACGGCCGCAGCGACGGGCTTCTGCAGGGTCACCGTCGTGGCCCCCGACAGCCGCATCGACGTCGCCCTCCCCGAGGACATCGCCGTCGCCGACATCCACCCCGAACTGCTGCGCCTCACCGGCCAGACCCAGCCCGTCGGCACGCCCACCGGCTACCACCTCGTCCGCCGCGACGGCACCGTCCTCGACGGCGCCCGCAGCCTCGCCGCCCAGCAGGTCCTCGACGGCGAGGTGCTCAGCCTCCGCCCGTTCGCCGAGTCGCTGCCGCCCGCCGTCTTCGACGACGTCTCCGACGCCGTCGCCTCCGCCGTCGTCCGCGACCGCCACCTGTGGAGCGACGACATGCTGCGCGGCGCGGGCCTGGCCGGAGCCGCCGTCCTCCTCGTCCTGCTCGGCTTCGTCCTCTGGTACGCCGACCCCGTCCGGCACGACATGCACGGCCTGCCCGGCATCATCGCCGGCGCACTCGGCCTCCTGCTGACCGCCGCCGCCGGCGTCCGCGCCCGCGTCTACCGCGACCGCGGCTCCGCCGTCGCCCTCGGCCTCGGCGCCCTGCCGCAGCTGCTGATCGCCGGCTCCGGCATCGTCGCCCCCGCCGCCGGCCAGGGACCCGGCCGGCTGCAGTTCCTGCTCGGCTGCGTCTGCGTCCTGGTCGCCTCCGTCGCCCTGGTCGCGCTCACCCCGAACGGCGACGCCCCGTTCGTCGCCGCCACCTTCCTCGCCGCCACCGGCACCCTGGCCACCTTCCTCGCCGTCGTCACCGAGGCCTCCGCCACCGCCACCGCCGCCGGCTGCGCCCCCGTCGCCATCGGCCTCGTCGCCTTCCTGCCCGGCCTCTCCGCCCGCTTCGCCCGGCTGCCCATCGGCTACGCCGCCCCGCAGAGCGCCGTCGAGGCCTACGAGACCCCGGACCGCTACGAGGCCGAGCCGTACGGCGACCCCGCCACCGGCACCGACCAGGGCGAAGCCGGCACCCCGCTCGACGCCGACGCCATCGCCACCCAGGCCCGCCGCGGCCACGAGATGCTGCTCGGCCTCGTCGCCGGCTGCGCCGCGGTCGCCGTCGGCTCCGCCGCCGTCCTCGGGTTCTCCGACGACACCTGGGGCCGGCTCCTGGCCCTGGCCACCGGCCTCGCCATGCTGCTGCGCGCCCGGCTCTTCCGCTACACCTCCCAGGTCGTGTGCGCCCTGGCCGCCGGCCTGGCCGCCGTCGCCCTGCTGATCCTGGGCCTGGCCCTGCACCCGCCGGCCGACCTGCTGGTGGAGCTCACCCGCTACCACGACCGCGGCGGCCTGGACCTCCGTACGATCTGGCTGTCCGCCGCGGTCGCCGCCGGCGCGGCCCTCCTCGCCGGAATTGCGCTGGTCATACCCCGCAAGGGTCTGTCACCCTTCTGGGGGCGGCTGCTCGACCTCACGGAGGCGGCCGTCCTGCTCAGCCTGGTCCCGCTGGCCCTGGCCGTCCTCGACGTCTATTCCCGGGCCCGCTCGCTCACCAGCTGAGACACGACGCAGTGCGGCCTGGTACGCTGTGTGACGGCCGTTTGTGTACGCACCCCGGAAACCTCCGGGGACTGCGCTCAGCGGACCCGCCACCCGAGTAACCGAAGACCCCCAGAGACTACGACCTGGGGCACTCGGTGGCCACGAAACACCCAAGAGGAGTAAACGTGTCGCTCGACGCCGCCACGAAGAAGCAGATCATGGCCGAGTTCGGTACCAAGGAGGGCGACACCGGCTCCCCCGAGGTCCAGGTCGCGATGCTGTCCCGCCGTATCTCGGACCTGACCGAGCACCTGAAGGCCCACAAGCACGACCACCACTCCCGCCGTGGTCTGCTGATCCTCGTCGGCCAGCGCCGCCGCCTGCTGCAGTACCTGGCCAAGAAGGACATCCAGCGCTTCCGTACCCTGGTCGACCGCCTCGGCATCCGCCGCGGTGCGGCCGGCGCCAAGTAAGACGCTGAGAAGGGAGCGGTTCCCACGTTGCGGGGGCCGCTCCCTTTGCCGTACGTGCCGTGCGCCCGCTCTGCGTGCGCGACGTACCCGCCGCTTTGTAGTCTGGACGCACGTGCGCGTCGCACTGCGGTGCACAACTGAAGAGGGAGGAGCGCCCTCCTACGCCGCCGGTCCTCGGTAGTGGTACCCGGAAAATGCCCGACGGGCGCCGAACCGGGTACTTCGATCGAAGACCGGCCCGCACGCAAGGAGCGCTTCTCCGGCCGTCCGCCGCCACACGGGCCGCGGACGGAGACGACGAAAATGGAGAAAACGCTAGTGGAGAACGAGACCCACTACGCCGAGGCCGTCATTGACAACGGTTCCTTCGGCACCCGTACGATCCGCTTCGAGACGGGCCGTCTGGCCCGCCAGGCCGCCGGCTCCGCCGTCGCCTACCTGGACGACGACACGATGGTGCTGTCCGCCACCACCGCGTCGAAGAAGCCCAAGGACCAGCTCGACTTCTTCCCCCTGACGGTCGACGTCGAAGAGCGGCAGTACGCGGCCGGCAAGATCCCCGGCTCGTTCTTCCGCCGCGAGGGCCGGCCCTCCGAGGACGCGGTCCTCACCTGCCGCCTGATCGACCGCCCGCTGCGCCCGTCCTTCAAGAAGGGCCTGCGCAACGAGATCCAGGTCGTCGCCACCGTCATGGCGCTGAACCCGGACCACCTGTACGACGTCATCGCGATCAACGCCGCGTCCGCGTCCACCCAGCTCGCCGGCCTGCCCTTCTCCGGTCCGATCGGCGGCGTCCGCGTCGCGCTGATCAAGGGCCAGTGGGTCGCGTTCCCGACGCACTCCGAGCTCGAGGACGCCGTCTTCGACATGGTCGTCGCCGGCCGTGTCCTGGAGGACGGCGACGTCGCGATCATGATGGTCGAGGCCGAGGCCACCGAGCAGACCATCACCCTCGTCAAGGGCGGCGCCGAGGCGCCGACCGAGGAGGTCGTCGCCGCCGGTCTCGAGGCCGCGAAGCCGTTCATCAAGGTCCTGTGCAAGGCCCAGTCGGACCTCGCCGCGAAGGCCGCCAAGCCCGAGGGCGAGTTCCCGGTCTTCCTGGACTACGAGGACGACGTCTTCGCCGCCCTGGAGCAGGCCGTCCGCGGTGAGCTGGCCCAGGCCCTGACCATCGCCGGCAAGCAGGACCGCGAGACCGAGCTGGACCGCGTCAAGGAGCTCGCCGCCGAGAAGCTCCTCCCGGCCTTCGAGGGCCGCGAGAAGGAGATCTCCGCCGCTTACCGCAGCCTGACCAAGGCCCTGGTCCGCGAGCGCGTCATCAAGGACAAGGTCCGCATCGACGGCCGCGGCGTCACCGACATCCGCACCCTGGCCGCCGAGGTCGAGGCGATCCCGCGGGTCCACGGCTCCGCCCTGTTCGAGCGTGGCGAGACCCAGATCCTGGGCGTCACCACCCTCAACATGCTCCGCATGGAGCAGCAGCTGGACACCCTCTCCCCGGTGACCCGCAAGCGCTACATGCACAACTACAACTTCCCGCCGTACTCCGTCGGCGAGACCGGCCGCGTCGGTTCGCCGAAGCGCCGCGAGATCGGCCACGGCGCGCTCGCCGAGCGCGCGATCGTGCCGGTCCTCCCGACCCGCGAGGAGTTCCCTTACGCGATCCGTCAGGTGTCCGAGGCCCTCGGCTCCAACGGCTCGACGTCCATGGGCTCGGTCTGCGCCTCCACCATGTCGCTGCTGAACGCCGGTGTGCCCCTCAAGGCCCCCGTCGCCGGTATCGCCATGGGTCTGATCTCCCAGGAGATCGACGGCAAGACGCACTACGTCGCCCTCACCGACATCCTCGGTGCGGAGGACGCCTTCGGCGACATGGACTTCAAGGTCGCCGGCACCAAGGAGTTCGTCACCGCGCTCCAGCTGGACACCAAGCTGGACGGCATCCCGGCCTCCGTCCTGGCCGCGGCCCTCAAGCAGGCCCGCGACGCCCGCCTCCACATCCTCGACGTGATGATGGAAGCGATCGACACGCCGGACGCGATGTCCCCGTTCGCCCCGCGGATCATCACCGTCAAGATCCCGGTGGACAAGATCGGTGAGGTCATCGGCCCCAAGGGCAAGATGATCAACCAGATCCAGGAGGACACCGGCGCCGAGATCACGATCGAGGACGACGGCACCATCTACATCGGTGCCTCCGACGGCCCGGCCGCCGAGGCCGCCCGCGCCACGATCAACTCGATCGCCAACCCGACCATGCCGGAGGTCGGCGAGCGCTACCTGGGTACGGTCGTCAAGACCACCACCTTCGGTGCCTTCGTCTCCCTGCTCCCGGGCAAGGACGGGCTGCTGCACATCTCGCAGATCCGCAAGCTCGCCGGTGGCAAGCGCGTGGAGAACGTCGAGGACGTGCTCGCGGTCGGCGCCAAGGTCCAGGTCGAGATCGCCGAGATCGACCAGCGCGGCAAGCTCTCCCTGATCCCCGTGATCGAGGGCGAGGACGCCGACGCCGACGCCGACAAGGACGACTCCGACAAGTGACGTCGCGTAGTTCCCGTGTGACGGCCCGCCCCTCTTCGGAGGGGCGGGCCGTCGCCCGTACCCAAACCCTGCTCAAGGGTCAGAACGGCATCGGCACCGTCCGGCGTACCGTCCTCCCCGGCGGACTGCGCATCGTCACCGAGACGCTGCCCTCCGTCCGCTCCGCCACCTTCGGCATCTGGGCGCACGTGGGCTCCCGTGACGAGACGCCCTCGCTCAACGGCGCCACGCACTACCTCGAACACCTCCTCTTCAAGGGCACCGGCAAGCGCAGCGCCCTCGACATCTCCTCCGCGATCGACGCGGTCGGCGGCGAGATGAACGCCTTCACGGCGAAGGAGTACACCTGCTACTACGCGCGGGTGCTCGACACCGACCTGCCGCTGGCGATCGACGTCGTCTGCGACATGCTCACCGGCTCGCTGATCCGCGAGGAGGACGTCGACGCCGAGCGCGGTGTCATCCTCGAAGAGATCGCGATGACCGAGGACGACCCGGGCGACTGCGTGCACGACCTGTTCGCGCACACCATGTTCGGCGACTCCCCGCTGGGCCGTCCCGTCCTCGGTACCGTCGACACGATCAACGCCCTCGGTGCCGAGCGGATCCACCGCTTCTACCGCAAGCACTACGATCCCACCCACCTGGTGGTGGCCGCCGCCGGCAACGTCGACCACGCCAAGGTCGTACGCCAGGTCCGCGCGGCCTTCGAGCGGGCCGGCGCCCTCGGACGCACCGACGCCGCACCGATCGGTCCCCGCGGCGGCAGCAAGCGGATCCGCACCTCCGGCCGCGTCGACCTGGTCAGCCGCAAGACCGAGCAGGCCCACGTCGTCCTCGGCATGCCGGGCCTCGCCCGCACCGACGACCGGCGCTGGGCCCTGGGCGTGCTGAACACCGCCCTCGGCGGCGGCATGTCCTCCCGGCTCTTCCAGGAGGTCCGGGAGAAGCGCGGCCTGGCGTACAGCGTGTACTCGTACACCTCCGCCTTCGCCGACACCGGCCTGTTCGGCGTGTACGCGGGCTGCCGCCCCAGCCAGGTCCACGACGTGCTCCGGATCTGCCGCGACGAGCTCGGGAAGGTCGTCGCGGACGGCCTCACGGACGAGGAGATCAAGCGGGCCATCGGCCAGCTGTCCGGCTCCACCGTCCTCGGGTTGGAGGACACCGGCGCGATCATGAACCGGATCGGCAAGAGCGAGCTGTGCTGGGGCGACCAGATGTCGGTCGACGACATGCTGGCCGAGATCGCCGCCGTGACCCCGGACGACGTCCGCTCGGTCGCCCGGGACGTACTGGCCCAGCGACCGTCGCTCGCGGTGATGGGCCCGCTGAAGGAGAAGCAGGCCGCCCGCCTCGACGAGGCGGTGGCCTGAGCCATGCGCGGCAGGGGCGAGGGCCGGCCCCCCTTCGGGGACGGCCGGCCGTCGCCCCGCCCACACCCCCGGCGGCCTGGCCGCCACGTCCAGTGGAAGCGAAGGAAGTACGCATGAGCAGCAAGCTGCGGGTCGCGGTACTCGGTGCGCAGGGGCGCATCGGATCCGAAGCCGTCCGGGCCGTCGAGGCCGCCGAGGACATGGAGCTGGTCGCCGCGCTCACCCGCGGGGACAAGCTGGAGACGCTGGCCGAGACCGGTGCCCAGGTCGCCGTCGAGCTGACCACCCCCGGGTCCGTCATGGGCAACCTCGACTTCTGCCTCCGCCACGGCATCCACGCCGTCGTCGGCACCACCGGCTGGACCGAGGACCGCCTCGGCCAGCTGCGGGGCTGGCTCGCCGGGTTCCCCGGGACCGGCGTGCTCATCGCCCCCAACTTCTCCATCGGCGCCGTCCTCACCATGAAGTTCGCCGCCCAGGCCGCCCGCTACTTCGAGTCCGTCGAGGTCGTGGAGCTGCACCACCCGAACAAGGTCGACGCCCCCTCCGGCACGGCCACCCGCACCGCCCAGCTCATCGCCGCGGCCCGCGCCGAGGCAGGTTGCGCCCCGCAGCCCGACGCCACGGCCACCGCGCTGGACGGCGCCCGCGGCGCGGACGTCGACGGCGTCCCGGTGCACGCGATCCGCCTGCGCGGCCTGCTGGCCCACCAGGAGGTGCTGCTCGGCGCGGAGGGCGAAACCCTGACCATCCGTCACGACTCCCTGCACCACAGCAGCTTCATGCCGGGCATCCTGCTCGGCGTGCGGCGCGTGGTGGAGACCCCGGGCCTCACCTTCGGCCTGGAAAACTTCCTCGACCTCGGCTGACGAGCAGGCGGCAACACCCCATGCGCGCGAAGATCACCTATTTCATCACGGCCGCCGTCCTGGTCGTCTACTTCGTCCTGGTCGGTAGCCGGGGCCTGCTGCTGATCGAGCAGGGCACCTGGCTGACGGTCACCTTCGGCACGGCCGTGCTCATCCTGCCGGTCATCGGCATCTGGTTCCTGTGGAAGAACACCCGGTTCGTCACCCGGGCCAACCAACTGGCCGCCGAGCTGGAGGCCGAGGGCGGGCTGCCCGTCGACGAGCTGGAGCGGGACCAGTACGGGCGGATCCTGCGGGACTCCGCCGACGAGGTCTTCGCACGCCGCAAGGCCGAGACGGAGGACGCGCCGGGCGACTGGCGCAGCTGGTTCCGCCTCGCGGTCGCCTACCACGACGCCCGCGACACCCCGCGGGCGCGCAAGGCCATGATGCGGGCCATCGCCCTGCACGACAGGAAGCCCGTACAGGTCTGATCCCCGTACGGGCTCCCGTGCGCGCCGTGCGCCTCAGGCGGCGGCGCGCACCGTCCGGTACTCCTCGGCCCAGGCCTCGACCGTGTCGACGGCCCGTCGGAAGGCTTCGCCCCGGGACAGGAAGTCGGCGTTCTGGTCGGTCAGCAGCGCCGGCAGCTCCGCGCCGCTGCGGCACGTCGCGATCAGGGCCTGGCCCTGCACCGTCCTCGGCAGCCCGAGCCAGCGCACCGGCTGCTGCACCGTGCGGAGCTCCGTGATCTCGTCCCAGGGGACCGAGCGGGCGCTGAAGACCCCGACCCGGCGCAGCCCCGCACGACTCACCCACACGCCCGTCATCAGCATCCGCAGCGCGGTGCCGACGACGCTGAGCGCGGCGACGAGGCAGACGGTCGCCCCGGCCCAGGTGCCCGCGAAGGCGATGATCATGGTGGCGAGCAGCATGAACGCCGCGAGCAGCAGCAGTACGGCGGAGCCCGCCACCCGCCAGGGACCGGGCCGGTGGGGCCGGCGCCAGCGGTCGAGGTCGTGATGGGCGAGCGGGACGTCTTCTTCCTCTTGCGCGTCGAACGCGCCGTCGGCCGTCAGGAAGGACAGGGGCACGGCGGGACCTCACTCACATGCACGTTCGGTTGGGCTTGCCCGTGAGGCTACCGCCCGTCGGAGGCCTCCGACTGCTGCGACTTGGCGGGCGCCTGCTGGGGCTGCAGTGCGGGAACGCCGAAGAGCAGGGAGCCGACGAGCCCCGCCACCACGGTCAGACCGACCAGACTACGGGCGGCCAACTGGGTCCTGCTCAGGCGCTCGCGCGGCGGCGGAGTGACATTGCTGCGGAAGCGGTCGGCCTCGGCGACGAAGGCGAACGGGACGGGCTCGCGCCGGGGGCTGCCACCCGGCGGGAGCTGGGGGAGGGGCATGGGACGGCTCTCCTCGCGGTCGGGCCCCGGTGCGGGGCGGAGGTCGGACACGGGGGTGCTACCCGTAGGACGTACGAACCGCCCGATTGGTGCCGGAATTCGGGACAACGGGGAATATTTCGTGGCGCTCCGTCAGGCGCGCTGACGTCGGGGCGCCTCGGGGGCGCGTGCGAGAAGTGCCGTGACGGGCGCCGTAGAGTGGGCGCGCCCCCTGTAGGTCGTCCGGAAGGATCCCCGGTGAGCGAGACCGCCGCCCCCGCCCTGAAACCCATTTTCCGCAGTGATGTGACGGTGGAACTGGTCAAGCACACCGCCGCCGACTCGGACGTGCTGTGGGCCGCCCGGGTCTCGACGGCCGGCGAGATGTCGCTCGACGAGCTGCAGAAGGACCCGGAGCGCTCCAAGGGCCTCATCAACTACCTGATGCGGGACCGCCACGGCAGCCCCTTCGAGCACAACTCGATGACCTTCTTCATCAGCGCCCCGATCTTCGTGTTCCGCGAGTTCATGCGGCACCGCGTCGGCTGGTCGTACAACGAGGAGTCGGGCCGCTACAGGGAGCTCGAGCCGGTGTTCTACGTCCCGGACGCGGAGCGCAAGCTGGTCCAGGAGGGCCGCCCGGGCAAGTACGTCTTCGTCGAGGGCACCGAGGCGCAGCTGGAGCTCACCGGCCGGATCATGGAGGACTCGTACCGCCAGGCCTACGAGTCGTACCAGGAGATGCTGGCGGCGGGCGTGGCCCGCGAGGTGGCCCGCTCGGTCCTGCCCGTCGGCCTGTTCTCCTCGATGTACGCCACCTGCAACGCGCGCTCGCTGATGCACTTCCTGGGGCTGCGCACCCAGCACGAGCTCGCGCAGGTGCCGTCCTTCCCGCAGCGGGAGATCGAGATGGTGGGCGAGAAGATGGAGCAGCACTGGGCCAAGCTGATGCCGCTCACGTACGCCGCCTTCAACGCGAACGGCCGCATCGCCCCGTGAGCGGGGAGGGCCGGGAAGGGCTCGGCGGTCGGCCAACCGCCGGATCCGTACAGATGTACGGAACTAAGTCCGAAGTGTCCGTATTGCGACGTTTCGTGAAGTTCATCTAGGCTGATCAAACGGACCCGGCACTGCTTGAACCCCCGAGCAGGCAGTGCCGGGCTCCAAGCACCCTCCCGACCGCCACAGGAAGGCGCGCCTCCGTTACGTCCCCCGAGGGGTCACTGCGAGCGTGGCAGCGAGTAGCGTGTTACCCATGGCTCCGATCTCGACTCCGCAGACCCCCTTCGGGCGGGTCCTCACCGCCATGATCACGCCGTTCACGGCGGATGGCGCACTCGACCTCGACGGCGCGCAGCGGCTCGCCGTCCACCTGGTGGACGCAGGCAACGACGGCCTGATCGTCAACGGGACCACCGGTGAGTCCCCGACCACCACCGACGCGGAGAAAAACGACCTCGTACGAGCCGTCCTGGAGGCCGTCGGCGACCGTGCCCACGTCGTCGCCGGCATCGGGACGAACGACACCCGCCACACGCTGGAGCTCGCCCGCCAGGCCGAGCGCACCGGCGCGCACGGCCTGCTGGCCGTCACGCCGTACTACAACAAGCCGCCGCAGGAGGGCCTCTACCGGCACTTCACGGCCATCGCCGACGCCACCGGGCTCCCGGTGATGCTGTACGACATCCCCGGCCGCAGCGGCGTCCCGATCGACACCGAGACCCTGGTGCGGCTGGCCGAGCACCCCCGCATCGTGGCCAACAAGGACGCCAAGGGCGACCTCGGCCGCGCCAGCTGGGCCATCGCCCAGAGCGGCCTCGCCTGGTACTCCGGCGACGACATGCTGAACCTGCCGCTGCTGTCGGTCGGCGCCGTCGGCTTCGTCTCCGTCGTCGGCCACGTGGTCGCCCCCGAGCTGCGCGCGATGCTCGAGGCCCACCTCGGCGGCGACGTCCAGAAGGCCACCGAGATCCACCAGAAGCTGCTCCCGGTCTTCACCGGCATGTTCCGCACCCAGGGCGTGATCACCACCAAGGGCGCCCTGAACCTCCAGGGCCTGCCCGCCGGCCCGCTGCGGCTCCCGCTGGTCGAGCTGACCCCCGAGGAGACCGCCCAGCTCAAGATCGATCTTGCTGCCGGCGGGGTAGAGCTCTGACAACGGACTTCACAACTGAATAGGCACGACCCGTAACAGACAGACACATGCAAGTGCACGAATGCACGACTGACATGCGTGCCACGTGCCCGGTACGGCACGTGGCGTGCGTGGTGAGGAGAGACTTTTGAGCCATCCGCACCCTGAGCTCGGCCCGCCCCCGAAGCTTCCCAAGGGCGGCCTGCGCGTCACCCCGCTCGGCGGCCTGGGCGAGATCGGCCGCAACATGACCGTCTTCGAGTTCGACGGCCGACTGTTGATCGTCGACTGCGGTGTGCTCTTCCCCGAGGAGGAGCAGCCGGGCATCGACCTGATCCTGCCGGACTTCACGTCCATCCGGGACCGGCTCGACGACATCGAGGGCATCGTCCTCACGCACGGTCACGAGGACCACATCGGTGCCGTCCCGTACCTCCTGCGCGAGAAGCCGGACATCCCGCTCATCGGCTCGAAGCTGACGCTGGCGCTCATCGAGGCGAAGCTCCAGGAGCACCGCATCCGCCCCTACACCCTCGAGGTGAAGGAGGGCGACCGCGAGAACCTGGGCGTCTTCGACTGTGAGTTCATCGCGGTCAACCACTCCATCCCGGACGCGCTGGCGGTCGCCATCCGCACGCCCGCGGGCCTGGTCGTCGCCACCGGCGACTTCAAGATGGACCAGCTCCCGATGGACAACCGTCTGACCGACCTGCACGCGTTCGCGCGGCTGAGCGAGGAGGGCATCGACCTCCTCCTGTCGGACTCGACGAACGCCGAGGTCCCGGGCTTCGTCCCGCCGGAGCGCGACATCTCCAACGTGATCCGCGGCGTCTTCGCCGGCGCGCAGCGGCGGATCATCGTGGCGAGCTTCGCCAGCCACGTCCACCGCATCCAGCAGGTCCTGGACGCGGCGCACGAGTACGGCCGACGGGTCGCCTTCGTGGGCCGTTCGATGGTCCGCAACATGGGCATCGCGCGTGACCTGGGGTACCTGCGGGTTCCGCCGGGTCTGGTCGTGGACGTGAAGACCCTCGACGACCTGCCGGACGACGAGGTCGTGCTGGTCTGCACGGGCTCCCAGGGCGAGCCGATGGCGGCCCTGTCCCGCATGGCCAACCGCGACCACCAGATCCGGATCGTCCCCGGCGACACCGTGATCCTGGCGTCGTCGCTGATCCCGGGCAACGAGAACGCGGTCTACCGCGTGATCAACGGCCTGACCCGGTGGGGCGCCAACGTCGTGCACAAGGGCAACGCCAAGGTGCACGTGTCCGGCCACGCGTCCGCGGGCGAGCTGCTGTACTTCTACAACATCTGCAAGCCGCGGAACCTCATGCCGGTCCACGGCGAGTGGCGCCACCTGCGCGCCAACGCCGAGCTCGGTGCGATGACGGGCGTCCCGAAGGACCGCATCGTGATCGCCGAGGACGGCGTCGTCGTCGACCTCATCGACGGCAAGGCCAGGATCGCCGGCAAGGTCCAGGCGGGCTATGTGTACGTGGACGGCCTCTCGGTCGGCGACGTCACGGAGACCTCCCTGAAGGACCGCCGGATCCTCGGCGAGGAGGGCATCGTCTCGGTCTTCGTCGTGGTGGACAGCACCACGGGCAAGGTCGTGAGCGGCCCGAACATCCAGGCCCGCGGCTCCGGCATCGAGGACTCGGCGTTCACCGCGGTCCTGCCGAAGATCGAGGAGGCCATCGCCCGCGCGGCCGCCGACGGCGTCGCCGAGCCGCACCAGATCCAGCAGCTCATCCGCCGGACCATGGGCAAGTGGGTTTCGGACGGCTACCGCCGCCGTCCGATGATCCTTCCGGTCGTCGTCGAGGTCTGACCCCCGACGTAGCCGCTTCACCGGAGCGGGGCAACCCGATTTGCATCGGGGGCCCCGCTCCAGTACGTTTACGGCTCCACCTCGTACCAAACCCGGGCACACTCCTGTGCCCGGACTCGTCGTGCGAGCGGGTGGTAATCGGACCCCAGGAAAACCTGATAAGGTCTGATCCGCCCGAAAGGGAAAGGCCCTCCAACGGCCACCGAATTGAAATCCGGACCGGAAACGGAACGGAAAAGAGTCTGGTAAGGTTGGAATCGCCGGAAAGGGAAAACGCGAAAGCGAAGAACCTGGAAAGCGAAGCGCGAAACACTCTGATAGAGTGGGAAACGCAAGAACGAAAGCCCG
>NZ_JBVHVT010000129.1:0-18286 GCF_055564695.1 Streptomyces sp. NPDC029014 | reverse complement strand
CCCGATGGTGCGGGCGCCCCGAAGTCCGACAACCCGAACACGAACAGCCCGGCCACGGTCAAGGCGCCCGACCGCGTCCTGGCCGGCGTGGGCGGCCGCGGCGACGACGGCATCCGCCTCGGCTCCGACATGTCCGACCCGCTCCGCCCCGTCGGCGACCACACCGGCGGCCCCCGCCCGGACACCACCCCCGGCGGCCACGCCCCGGACAACATGCCCCGCAACAGCGTGGACACCCCGTCCACCGGCGCCTCCCGCCCGGACACCCCGTCCACCGGCGGCGCGGGCCACGGCGACGCCTCCACCGGCGGCGCGGGCCACGGCGGCGCGGGCCATGGCGACGCCTCCACCGGCGCGGGCGGCACCGACATACCCACCGGCACGGGCCGCACCGGCAATCCCGGTGGCACGGGCAGCGGCGGCGGCCACGTGCCCGCATCCTCCGCTTCGCCTGACGACGCCACCCGCGCCGCACATCACGCGGAGTACGAGGCTGCCCGCGACGTCCCGCCGAAGGATCGGACCGCTGAGCAGATGGCGGCCATCACCCGCGAACACGTGTGGCTGGTCAACAACGACCCCGTCTGGCGCGCGGAACACTACGACAAGTGGGGTCTCGGCAAGCGCAACAACGCCGAGGAGATCGTCGACGGCCAGGTCCTTCCGAAGCTGGTCGAACAGTCCGGCGGCAGCTGGGTCGCCGCGTCCTCACTCCCGCACGCGCACCCCGGCGGCTTCCATCTCACTCCCTTGGAGAGAGGCCGGAGCACGGTGGCCACCGATGACCTCGCCCACCTGGACGGAGTCGCCGCCAAGCGCTTCGCAGGCATGGAGCTCAACAGGTTGGACGAGGCTTTCGGCAAGGACAAGAGCTACGACAACGCGTGGGAGCTGGCTCACGCACAGGAGCATTACAACAACACGGTCGGCAAGGACGTCTCGAACAACAGCAAGCTCGGCGAGGAACTGGGCGAGGAGGCCGCGCGTTCGCACATGCTCCGGCTGAAGGAGTTCGAAGGAGCAACAGAGCTCACTCTGAGGGATACGGCGAACGGCGCGAAGAGGTTCGACCAGCTGTGGCGCGACAAGGACGGGAACCTCGTCATCGTCGAGGCCAAGAGCCCCAAGGGCGTACTGGAATGGCGTCAGAGCAACGGCCATCCCAGCGGCAAGGTCATGGTGAAGCAGGGAAGCATCGATTACGTCCGCACCATCCTGGCCGACATGAAGGACCGTGTCTTCGAATCACCGACCGTTCGTGACTCGGGGGCGCCGGCCGGTCGAGACGCCGCTCATCCGACCGAGGAGGAGCTCATCGCGGAGCTCGAGCAGGCCATCAAGGACAAGACCCTGCGCTACGTCCTCGTCCAGGCCAACGAAAACACCGGTAAGTATGCTGGCGCCGTACTCAAGTACTTCAAACTCTTCTAAGGAGTGAGGCATTGGTCACGACCATCTCCCGTCACCCGTTTCCCACGGGCAATGCGGAGGCGGGCCTCGCCGTTCTCCAGGGGAGTGCGGACAGGCTGATCGACGGTCTGGAGGCCGATTCCACGGATCTGGGCGAAGCCCTGGACACCGCGCTCATGCTGGCCAAGGCCCACTGCCTGATGGATCCGCGGGGATCGATCTACCCCACGTGGGACGCGTGGGTGACGGCCATGCAGGCCGGCTCCGCGGTGTTCGCCGCCGCGACCACGACCGAGACCCACGTGCAGTGCCGCATCGCGCACAAGGACCGCACGCTCGCAGCCACCGGCGTGCGGAACTACGTGACGCCCGGCACCTGGCTCACTGCCTTCTACCTGGCCGTCGTGTGCCGGGAACGGGACAGGATCACGGAGCTCTGTCGCGTGTCGCTGTCCCTGCTGCGGGAGAGCGGCGCGTACGTCGACGAGTTCGAGTACGCCTGGATCGACACCCTCCAGACCTACTGGCTGGGAGGCCCCGACCTCGGCCGGAAGCTGGTGGCCGCGGTCGACGGCAGCGACCCGGCGGTCATCAGGACCGACCAGGAGGCGGTGGGCAAGGTGCTCTACCCGCCGATGGAGATGTTCCACCGCATCGTCCGCAGGGACGACGAGGGCTTCAACCGCGCCTTCACCGCCGCCCTTCAGCTGCACGGGGAGTACTGGAACGTGGAGGGCCGCGCGACCCGCGTCTCGGGCCTCGTGGCGCTCGCTCCGCTCGCCATGGCCTGCTTCGCCCGGGAAGCGGGCATCCAGATCGAAGTCGAGTCCGAGTACGTGCCCGCGACCCTGCTCAGCGGAAACTGGTGCGGCGAGTTCCCGACCTGATCCCCCGGAACTCCGCCGCCGGAGGGCCAAGAAGCGAACCCCAGGTCGTTGACCTGGGGTTTTGTTGGCTTTCGCGCCGATTGCCGGGCGCCGTCGTCTGCCAGTTCGCAGGGCGGTGCGGTGCTCAGACGTCGCGGTGGGTGAACATGCGCTGCGCCAGCAGGGCCAGCGCCGCGCACCACGCGACCAGGAGCAGCAGCCCGTACGGGGCGTCGAGGGCGCCCGGGAGGGTGAGCTTGTCGCCGAGCACGGCCAGCTGCGCCCCGTCCGGGAGGAAGCGGCCCACCTTCGGGAACTGGCTCAGCACCATCAGCTGGCCGAGTGTTCCCCACATCACCAGCCCGATCATCGCGATCAGCTGGTTGCGTACGACGAAGCCGATCGCGGCGCCCCACGGCCCGGCCAGGGTGCAGACGCCGACGACGGCGGCCGCGACCTGCCAGGTGCGCCCGTCCAGGACCAGCGAGACGTCCTTCGATGCGAAGGCGGCCGCCCCGACCGCCAGCGCGCACAGCACCGAGACCACTCCGTAGAGCAGCCCCGCCAGCCCTGCGACCAGCAGCTTCGCGCCGACGACGGCGCCTCGACCCGGGGCGTACAGGACGCTGCGGCCGATCGAGCCGGACTTGAACTCGCTCGTGACGAGCAGCGCGCCGAAGAGCGAGGCGAACAGCGTCGCGGACGCGGCGAGGTTCACCACCCGGTGGGAGGCCTCCACGGCGTTCGCGGCGAGGTCCGCGCCGGCGTAGACCGTGCCGAGCTGGCCGAGGGCGCCGAAGGCCAGCGCCGTCAGCAGGAGCCCGGGCAGGGCCGCGCCGGAACGGGCCCGGAGGGTCTCGGCCGCGATCTGGTGCTTGATCGTGATCGGGGACGAGCCGGAGTCGGTGTCGGGGTTACGCACGAGAGGCCTCCATGGGGGACGGGGAGCCATCGCGGCGCCCGGTGGCGGATCCGGCGGCGGAGCCTTCGACGAGGTCGAAGTAGGCGTCCTCCAGTCGGCCGTTGCCCCGCCGGACCAGGTCCTGGAGGGTGCCCGTGAACAGGACCGAGCGGCGCAGCACGACGATGTCGTCGACGCTCTGCTCGACCTCGGAGAGCATGTGGCTGGCCATGAGCACGGTCCGGCCCTCGGCGGCGGCCTGCTCGACGAGTCGGCGCATCCAGCGGATGCCGTCCGGGTCGAGGCCGTTCAGCGGCTCGTCCAGGATGAGGAGTTCGGGGTCCGGCAGCAGCGCCACGGCCAGCGCGAGGCGCTGGCGCATGCCGGTGGAGCAGGCGCCGATGCGCCGTCCGGTCGCACTGCCCTCCAGCCCGACCTGCGCGAGCACCTCGTCGACACGGGAGGCGGGCAGCCCGAGCGCGACGGCGGAGATCTGCAGCTGCCGCCGTACGGTCATGCGCGGCGGGAAGCCGACGGAGTCCATGAGGACGCCGATCCGGCGGGAGCTCTGCGCGGCCGTGCCGGGCTCCGAGCCCAGGACGTGCGCGGTGCCGGCATCCGGGCGGGCCAGGCCCAGCAGGATCCGCAGCAGGGTGCTCTTGCCCGCGCCGTTGGGGCCGAGCAGGCCGGTGACCTTGCCCGGCCGCAGCTCGAAGGAGACGTCCTGGAGCGCCTGGTGGTCGCCGAACCTCTTGCTGATGCCGGACAGGGCGACGCTGGCGCCGCCCGTCCGGTCCGGGTGTTCCCTGCTCACGGATCTTCTTCCTGCCGGGGATGTCGGACGATGGAACGGAAGCGGATCGGAAGCGGGACGCCCAATCCGCGTTACTCAGCAAAGCAGTTGGGGCAGGTCGCCGGGCAGCCCTCAGGCAGCAGCATCCTGCCGGGGGCGCGGCAGGATGCTGTCGCAGGCGGCGAGGATCTCCTCCAGGTCGGCGACGGCCGCGTGGACGCCCTCCGTCAGCAGTACGCCCGAGGGGTTGAGCATCAGCTCGTCCACCCCCGCCCGGCGGTAGGCGTCGAGGGCCTCGGCGATCTCCTGCGCGGTGCCCGTGACGACGACCTGCCCGCGCAGCAGCGCGTCGGCCGTTCCGGCCGGATCGTGCGGGTCCACGGACACGCCGGCCCGACGCAGCATGTCGGCGTAGTGCGGGACCTCCAGGTGCGAGCCGGCCGCCGCCAGCGCGAGGCGCCGGAGGTCCCTGCCCGGCCGGGCGAGTGCGACGTGCACGGCGGTGGCGATCCGCGGCCGGACCGGGCGGCCCTGCGCGCCCTCGTCGAGGGCCGGGCGCAGTGTCCCCTTGACATAGGACGGCGGCGTCATCCAGGTGATGGCCACGTCGGCGACCTCGCCGGCGGTGCGCGCCATGCCGGGGCGCAGCACGCCGGCGCCGACCTCGACCGGGGCGTGGTCCAGGGGCAGGAGGCTCCCGTGCATCTGGTGGTACGGGCCGTCGTGCGCGACGGTCTCGCCGTCGAGGAGGGCGCGTACGGAGGAGAGGTAGTCGCGGACGGCGGTGCGGGGGCTCTTGTACGGGCTGCCGGTGAGCCCCGAGACGAAGCCCGGGTTGCCGATGCCGAAGCCGGCCACGACCGGCTGCCCGGTGACGAGGGCGAGGGAGCGGGCCTGGAGGGCGGCCTCGTAGGGGTGGCGCAGGGGCAGCAGTGTCACGGACGTGCCGACGGGCGTGCTGTGGCCCATGCCGGCGAGGTGGGCCAGGACCTGGTGCGGCTCGGCCTTGAAGGACTGGCAGAGCCAGAGCCTGCGGGCGCCGGTGCGCTGGACCAGGGAGGCGAAGGGGGCGACGAGTTCAGGGTGGTCGGGCTGGAGGGGGTAGAGGACCGCGGGGGTGCGCGGGTCGGGGTGGGGGGCCGGGTGCGTCGCGTTCACTGGATCCATCACCGGTCGCTCTCCTGGTCCTGTTCCTGGTCGTGGTCGTGGCCGCGATCGTGTTCCGACGCGTGTCGGGCGGGGTGTTCCGCCGCGTCCTGCGGCGTGCTCGGGCGGGCGCCCGCGGTCGGGTGCGCGGTGGCGCGTGCGTTCGGGGCTGCGTCGTCGAAGGTGGCGACGGTGGCGCGGGCCGGGTCGAAGAAGAACCCGGCCGCCTCGGTGACCTGGCGGTGCGTCACCTCTGCGAGCCGGTCCCGGTACGTCTCCAGCCAGTCCAGCGGCAGACCGGCCGCCGCGAAGCCGGCCAGCGCGCTCGCCTCCTCGGTCCGGGTGGCGAGCGCGAAGCGGGTGAAGCCGCTCGCGTAGGCGCGGGCCCGCTCGACCTCCTCGCGGGAGGGGCCGTCCGCGGCGAGTTCCCGCAGGCAGTCCGTGATCTCCTCGGCGATCCGGCCGGCCGTGCCGGGGGCGCCGGCGCACTCGATCTCCAGCCAGTCGCCTGCCCGGTTGCCCCGCAGGTCGGCGGAGACCGCGTACGCGAGCCCGTGCCGGTCGCGGACCCGGCGGGCCAGCCGCGAGGAGGCGGACCCGCCGAGGACCAACTGGGCCAGGTGCAGGGGGACGTGGGCCGGGTGGCCGTCCGGCACGGCGGGGGCGGCGCACAGGACGAGCGCCTGCCCGGAACCGGGGGACCCGGCCGGCTTGGTGAGCGCGATACGGCCGGGCCGCGGGGCGCGGCGGGTGAAGGGCGGCAGGACCAGCCCGGACGGGCCGCCCGACCAGGGCGCCAGCAGTTCCCGGACGCGGGCCCCCACCGCGTCGGGGCCGTCGGCGGTCGTCACCAGCAGCACCGCGCCGTCGGGCACCACCGCCCGCGTGTGCAGGGCGTACAGGTCCTCGGTGGTCGTCGCGGGGGTCCGCGCGGCCGGACCGTCCACCAGGGGGTGCGCGTCGAAGGCATGGTCCAGCAGGGCCCGGCGCAGCCGCTGCCGGGGGCCCGGGGTGCGGGGGTGGGCGGCCGCGCGCCGCCGGGCGAGGGCGAGGTCGGCCTCGCGGTACGCGGGGTGCAGCAGCAGGTCGGCGAGGAGCGCCAGTACGCCGGGGAGCCCGGCGGACAGCACGCTCGCCGCCATGACGAGGGACTCGGCGGTGACGACGGTGCTCAGTTCGGCGCCGAGGTCGGCGGCGTGGTCGGCGATGTCCTGCCGGGTGCGGGCGCCCGTCGTGGGGGTGGCGGCGGTGCCGGTGCCGAGGCAGGCGGCGAGCAGCTCCTGCGCTTCGGCGAGGTGCGGCGCGGTACGGGCGTACGGCAGCACGAGGCGGACCTCGGCCAGGGGTGCGCCGGGGGTGTGGACGACCACGACGCGCAGGCCGTTGCCGAGGGTGGTGTCGCTGGTTTCGCGGTTCACCGGTTCTCTCCGATCTCGGCCGGTGCGGTCAGTTCGGTCATCGAGCAGGGGCCGGACAGCAGGGCGCGGGCGGCGGCGGACACCTGGCCGGGGGTCACCCGGGCCAGCTCGTCGGGGAGCGCGTCCAGGCCCGGGGCGGCGGGGAAGAGCAGTGCCGTACGGCCGAGGGAGACGCTGCGGGCGGTGAGGGAGTCGGCCCGGCGGTGGCAGGCCAGCAGCAGCGCGTTGACGGCGCGGCGGTGCTCGGCCGTGTCGGAGGGGCGTTCGGCCAGCTCGGACAGGACGTCCCGCCAGCCGTCGGCCGCCGCCCCGGGACCGGCTCCGGGGGCGATCGCGAACTGTGCGAGGAGCAGGTCGGGTGCGGCGGAACCGAGCCACTGGCCGTGGTAGCCGCAGGTGACCCGGGCGGAGGTGATCCTGGGGTCGCGCCGGAGCAGGCGGGGCAGCCGGCTCCGGCCGAGGGTCTCGGCCAGGACGACCCGGGCGAGGTAGCCGCTCCGGTCGAGCACCGGGTCGGGCAGGGGGTGGCCCAGGACGGCACCGCTGACGGGGGAGGGCAGCGGCGCCGTCCGGATCGTGGCCGGCGCGGCGGTGCGCGCCGGGAAAGGGCCGCGGCCGGGGCCGGGGGCCGGTCCAGGGGCCGGTCCGGGGGCCGGGACGGGGGAGGGGTCGGCCGGGAGCCCGGCGAAGAGCGGTTCCACCGAGGCCGCCACGCGGTCCGGATCCACGTCCCCCACCACCGAGAGCACCATGGCGCCCGGCCGGTAGTGGCGGCGGAAGAAGGCGTCCACATCGGCGGTGGTCGCCCCCGCCAGGTCCCCGGCGGTGCCGAAACTGTCCCGGCTGCCGGGGTGGAGGGCCGCGAGGGCTGCCTCCCAGACCCCGCCGGCGGCTGCCGCGCCGCGGATCTCCTCGGCGATCACGGAGGTCTCCGTACGCAGCACGGACTCCGTGGGGGCGAAGGTGAGCAGGCGCCGCGCCTCCCACTCCAGGACCTCGGTGAGCATCCCGGTCGGAACGGTGGTGTGGAAGACGGTGTGGTCGCGGTGCGTCTCGGCGTTGCAGACCCCGCCCGCGCCCTCGACGCGGGCGACGTGCCCGTCCACGCCGTCGGAGGACGCCCCGCGCGGGAACATCAGGTGCTCGACCAGGTGGGCCATGCCGTGCAGGCCCGCCGGGTCCGCGTCGCCGCCCGCCGCCACCGTCAGCGCGACCGAGACGAGTCCGCCGCCGTGGCCGGGCAGCGGTTCCACCCGCAGCCCGAGGCCGTTCGGCAACCGGCTGCCGTGGGAGCTCATGCCAGCGGCCGGAAGACGGAGACGCACATCTTGCGGCTGTCACCGCCGTCGAAGGGCTGCTCCTGCCAGCCGGAGTACCGGCCGACCAGCTCCAGGCGGGCGATCGCCGCCAGCAGGTCCAGCTCGCTCGGCCACAGGTAGCGCATCACCGTGGACGAGGACGTGGGGGCGGCGCCGTCCAGGAACAGCGTGCTGTTCAGCAGCATGTTCTGGGAGGCGGGGAGCACCTCCAGGGACTCGATGACCACGCCGCGGGTGCCGGCCGGGCGGGTGGTGACGTCGGCCTTGCGCTGGACGTGGTGGTCGCTCGGGTCGAAGGTCTCGATCACCACGTGGCCGTCCGGCGCCGTGTTCCGGGCGATCGCGTGCATCATCGCGATCTGCTCGTCGACCGTCATCGCGCAGCACAGCACGTTGAAGGGGGCCAGTACCACGTCGAAGGTCCGCTCCAGGTCCAGCTGGACGAGGTCGCCTAGAACCGGGGTGATCCGGCCCTCGGGGTCCTTCTCGGCGAGGCGGGCGAGCATGGCGGCGGAGGTCTCCACGCCGTGGACCCGGAAGCCGTGGTCGGCGAGGGGCAGGGCCACGCGGCCGGTGCCGACGCCGAGCTCCAGGACGCTCGCGCCGGGCTTGGTGAGGGTGACCAGGTACTCGGCGATCTCGGAGGTGCCGGGGTAGATGTCGTCGTACACGTCGGCGAGGGCGTCGCTGTAGGCCGTGGTGATGGCCGTGCCGAGCCCGCTCGCGTCCGCCGGGGCGGTGACCTCGTCCGCCGTCGTCCCGTCCGCCGTCGTCCCGTCCGCCGTCGTCTCGTGTGCCATCGTCTCGTCCGTCGTCGTCTCGCTCATGTCAGTTCCCCTCCGTCGTGGAGATGTTGTTCTGGGGGTTCAGCGGGTCGATTCCCGCCGCACGGAATTCCCGCGCCACGTGCTCCTCCAGGGACCCCTCCGGGGAGCCGTCAGGCCGGCCTCCCGCTGCCACGGCGTGGTCGACCAGCGCCGTGGCCAGCGCGAAGCTGCGGTGCTGCCCGAAGCTCATGCCGCCCTGGCCCGGCCGCGGGTCACGGGGGTCCCACGCGGCCGCCACGCCCGGCGCGAGGCGTTCGGTGAACAGCGACGTGCCCGCGCCCCGTCCGGGCAGGTCCCGGACCGCCTCGACCACGGCCCGCTCGCCCGGCTCGTGGTCGCCGTGCAGGTAGACGACGATGCCGTCGCGGCGAGGGAAGTCGTCCGGGTCGGACAGCGCCTTCGCGTGGTACAGCGCGCCCGCCTCCTCCAGGGCGGTCAGCGCGGCCGCCCACAGGCCGGCCGCCGCGTTTCCGTCCAGGGCGTGCACGAAGAGCCGCCGGATGGGTCCGGCCGGGCGGGGCAGGGCGCGCGAGCCCATCACGTAGAAGAAGCCGGGCGACAGGGCGGGCCGGGCGGCCTCCAGGGCCAGTTCCACGATGTCCCCGGGCTGCGGCGCGTTCCCCCTCACGTTCCCGTCCCCGGTCCCGATGAGCCGGTCGGCGGGCACTCGGGCGGTGATGTCCGGCAGACGTACGACGAGCTGGTCGCCGTCCTCCCGCTCCAACACCTCGACCAGCCGGGCCCGGGTCGGGGTCCAGGCGTGCGGGACACCGGCCGCCAGCCGCTCCTCCAGGCTCGCGTCGCGCAGGCTGCGCCGGGGAGCTCCGCCGGGCTCCCGGCGGTGCTCGCCGTTGCCCGCGTGGAACTCCTCGTACAGCGCGTTGGACAGGCGCCCGCGCAGGTCGCGGGGGCTCTCGGCGGTGAACTCGCGCCCGTCGAGGGTGGCCTGGAGACCGTCGGCCCGTACGGAGACCAGGTCGAGGGCGGCGGTCAGCCGCGGGGCGAGGACGTGCGTGGCGGTGGGGGTCATCGGGAGCTCCCGGAAGGGGCTTCGAGCCGCAGCGTGGCGACGGCTCCGGACGGGTTGAGCAGCAGGACCCGTCCGATGCCGGCCGCCGCTCGGGCGACGGGGCTGAGGACGGCGTGGGCCTGGGCCGTGGCGATCAGCCGGTCGTACATGTGCCAGCCGGCGAAGGCGACGGCCCGCTCGGCCAGCTCGGCATCGGGGACCCGGCGTTCGAGGTAGCCCTGCCAGAAGGCGGCGATGCGCGGGGTGTGGCGGCGCAGGCTGGCCGAGCCGCGCTCGACGATCTCCTCGTGGGTGAGGTCGAAGCCGAGGGCGGGGGCTCCCGCGACCCGGTCGCCGGTCGGGGCGAAGACGGAGTAGGTGGCCTGGAAGAGCCACTCGCCGATGAACGCGCCGACGTCGCGCGCAGGGTCGGCGATCCGGAACTCCTCCCAGTCGCAGAGGTACAGCGTGCCCTCGTGCTGGATGAACTGGTCGAAGCGCAGGTCGCAGTGGGCGGGGGTGCGCGGCGCGGCCTGCTCCCGCTCGCGCAGCAGGTGCAGCGCGGCGACGACCTCGGCGTCGTCCTGGACCAGCTTCCAGGCGGCGATCTGCGCCATGCTGCGGTCGTGGAGCGCGCTCCAAGGGAGGGCCTTCAGCCAGGCCAGCGGGGGCAGAGGCGCCTCGCCGGTGTCGACGCCCGCACCGTCCGCGTCCAGCGCGTGCAGGGTGGCGACGGCGCGTCCGGCCTCGCAGCACATCTCCTCGTCGAAACCGCCGTCCACGGCGATCTCCGAACCGGAACGGGCGCCGGACAGCAGGCGGTAGGCGTTGAGGGCGGCGCCCTCGTGGGCGCCGAGGTGGGCGGGGGAGCGGAGCGGGGAGTCCGCGGGCAGCCGGCGGGAGAGGGCCTCGTAGGCGAGGGTGCGGTCGAGTTCGGGGCTGCTGCCGTCGGGAGCGCGGGCGACCGTCTTCACGAAGACCTGGTCGCCGCTGGTCGTCGTACCGGCCCAGTTGTCGTTGCGCCCGCCGAAGGCGGTGAGCCCGTCCGGGACGAAGCTGCCGAGGCCCAGCCGGCCCAGCAGTTCGGCCACCTGGGGAACGGTGTCCAGCTCGGTGGGCTGGTACCGCAGCAGCGCGGGCTGCTGCTCGGTCGGGGTCGCTGTAGTCATGACACTCCCTGGGGGACCGCTCTGCGGCCCTCCTCGTCGATCAACTCGGCGGTAAAGGCGATGTAGCCCAGGAGTTCGTCGTCCCACCCCCGGTAGGTCGCGAAGTCCTGCATGTGTGTGACGACCCGCAGGACGGCGGACCGTCCGACGAGCACGGGGTCGGGGCCGGGCCCGTAGGCGTCCAGCAGCAGCCGCTGGAGGTCGGCGGGCTTCTGGTGCGGGGTGGTCCAGGCCAGCTCCACGAGCTCGCCGAGCAGCCACCCCAGGTCCAGCTCGGGCCGTCCGACGGCCAGGTCCTCGCCGGTCAGCAGCGCCACCCGGCCCCGGCTCAGGGGCGGGACCAGCGCGCCGAGCGAGGCCCAGCCGTGGACCAGCGACCGACCGGCCGGTGCGGCGCCGGCCGTGGGATCCGGAACGGGGTCCGGTACGGGATTCGGGGCGAGGTCGTCGGCCCAGCCGAGCAGCCGCTCCATCCGCTCCGCGCCCCAGCAGGCCAGGGCGCGTTCCCGCAGTTCACTGCTGCCGCGGGCCCAGTCCCGCAGCCGGCCCAGTCCCGGCGGGGCGCCGAGCCGCAGCTCCCCGGGCGGGGGAGCCGGTACGGCGTGCAGCGCACGCAGGGCCCGGGCCGCCGAAACCAGGGAGTGCGCCACGAGCGCCCGGGCCTCGGGGCGGAAGTCCCGTAGCCAGGCCGCGGCGGAGGCCGATCCGCCGACCCGGTGCAGCAGCCCCGCGCCGGCCCGCTCGGGGACGGTCAGCAGTGCCGCGCCGGTGTCGTCGGGCAGTCGGGGGACCAGGTGCGCCGCGTGGGCGAGGAGCGGCCCCCGTACCTGCGCGCCGGGCCCCTGCCACCACAGGAAGCCGTCGGGCGCGCGGAGCACCCGGGTGGTCTGGAGCTCCGTCCCGTACTCCGCGACCACGTCGGGGCCGGACGGCTCCGGGAGCGCCGGCGACGCGGGGTCGGTCGCGGTCGTCAGGGCCGTCACGGCCGTCACGGCGTGGGCCCCTTCACGTCGGCACGGGACCGGGCGACGCAGAGGTCGTACAGCTCGTTGAACGGTGCGGAGCCGCCGTCCTCCAACTCCCCCGTACTGGCGCTGACCGCGGGGATCGTCGGCGCGAGGACCACACCGGGCCGGTTGCGTAGCACGTCCAAGTGGCCCTGTACGACAGGGCTCTTGTGCGCGGCGGGCGGCAGGGACGGGGCGACGCCCACGAGGGCGCCGGTGGACTGGAGGGCGAGCAGCAGGGGGGTGTCGGTGATGCCGAGGGCGTAGCGGCCCACGAAGTGCAAGGTGGCCGGGTGCACCAGGACAAGGTCCGCCCAGCGGGCCAGTTCGACATGGGGTACGTCGACTCCGGAGAACCTGCTCCAGTCGTCGATGAAGACCTCCTTGCCGGACAGCACGGCGATCGCGTCGGCGGACACGAACCGCAGCGCCGAGCGGGTCAGCGCGACGCGGACCTCGGTCTCCGGGTGCGCGTTCTTCAGCCAGTTGATCCAGAAGGGGAGAAAGGCCACCCCGAGGGCGCCGGTTCCCACGACGAGCACACGCCGCACCCCGGTGTCCGGAACGTCCATGTCTCCTCCTCTCGGGGTTCTACGGGGGCGCGGACGCGGAGGTCGCGCCGCGCCGGGGCCGGCCGGCCGCGCCGCGGGCGGTGTACGCCGCGGCGAGCCGGCCGATCCCCGATGTCACGCTGTGATCAGCACTTCTTCTCGACGGTCTTCGCGGCGAGCGAGCCGAGGGCGGCGGCGCAGGCCTGCGAGGAGCGGGCGCTGATGATGCCGGCCTGGATCGCCCACGGCACGGTGGGGCTGAAGGCCGGGCCGGCGGTGGCGCCGTCGTGCAGGCCCAGCTCCTCGGCGGAGGTGTAGGCGGTGTAGCCGTCGAACAGGTCCTTCTCGGTGACGTTCTGCATGGTGTGGTTCCTCTTTCGTGTTGCGGATGGTTCCGACCGGCCGACCGACCGGACGGCGGGGTGGTGCCCCGGCACCGCGGTAACCGCTGGACAGCACTGCCGCGCTGCTGCAGTGGTGCGTGGCCGCGACGCGGGTCCTACCGAGGTGCTGTGATCAGCACTTCTTCTCGACGGTCTTCGCGGCGAGCGAGCCGAGGGCGGCGGCGCAGGCCTGCGAGGAGCGGGCGCTGATGATGCCGGCCTGGATCGCCCACGGCACGGTGGGGCTGAAGGCCGGGCCGGCGGTGGCGCCGTCGTGCAGGCCCAGCTCCTCGGCGGAGGTGTAGGCGGTGTAGCCGTCGAACAGGTCCTTCTCGGTGACGTTCTGCACGTGAAATCTCCTCGGATTGCACAGATGGAAGTCCGGATCCGCCGGTGTGGCGGCCGGTGTCCGCTGGGGACGGATCGATATTGACCCGCCGCGCCGGTCCCGCACCATTGCCACTTGCGGCATTGACCCTTCCAGCAACTCCACTTCCGGCAATGTCGGTTCGATCGCGGGCCGTATTCCCGCCCCCTGTTTGCCGGGCGTCGCACCGGGCATTTCGCGGCCGTTCCGGCATTGCCGCAAGAGACAATTCCGCCCGTGTGTGGGGGGCATTAGAAATACGGTGTGAACACATCTGACGCAGAACAGCCCAAGGCCGAGCGGCCCGCGCTGCGCGCGCTGCTCTCGTACGCGCGGCCGCACCGCGGTGTTCTATCGGTGGTGCTGCTGCTGACCCTGCTCGCCAGCGCCGCCGGCCTCGCCCAGCCGATGGTCATCCAGACGGTCCTGGGCCATCTGATGACCGGCGCAGGCCTGCGCGACGAAATCCTTCTGCTGGTCGGCCTGTTGGTCCTGTCCATCGCACTCACGTGGGGGCAGGCCTGGCTGAGCGAGCGCACCGCGGAGCGCGTGGTCCTCCAGGTCCGGCGCGGCCTCATCGCCCGCCTGATCCGGCTGCGCACCAGCGAGCTGGACCGCGTCGAACCGGGCGGTCTGACCACCCGGGTGACCTCCGACAGCACCCTGGTGCAGCACGCCGCCACCGGCGGGCTCATCCAGATCGTCGACGGCTCGATCCACCTGCTGGCGACGATCGTGCTGATGGGCGTCATGAGCCTGCCCCTTCTCGGCATCACCTCGGTGGTCCTGCTGGTCGTCGGTGTGGCCATGGGCTTGGTCATGCCGCGCATCCGCCGGATCACCACCGAGGCCCAGGAGTCCGTCGGCGCGATCGGCGCAGCCCTGGACCGCGCGCTGGGAGCCGCCCGTACGGTGAAGGCGAACGGCGGCGAGGCCAAGGAGACCGGGCGTGCCGACGCCGCCGCCGAGCAGGCGTACCGCGCCGGACTGGCGGGGGCCCGGTACCAGGCGTTGATCGCGGTGCTCGCGGGGCTGGTCGTCCAGGCGTCGTTCCTCGCCGTCATCGGCTTCGGCGGTGCGCTCGTCGCCACCGGCGCGCTGGACCTCGCCGCGCTGATCGGCTTCCTGCTCTACCTGTTCAACCTGGGCGGGCCCATCCTGTCCCTGATCTCCGGGACCACGGCCCTCCAGCAGGGCCTCGGCGCCCTCGCCCGGATCGAGGAGGTCCGGGAGATGGAGGCCGAGGACGACGTGGACCTGACGCCGGCCAAGCCCTCCGGGCCGCCGCCGGAAGTGGTCGTGGAGGGGCTGGAGTTCGCCTACGAGGGCCGTACGCCTACCCTGAAGGGGACCAGTTTCACCGCGCCCGCCGGCGCGGTCACCGCGATCGTCGGTTCCTCCGGATCGGGAAAGACCACGGTGTTCTCTCTGATCCAGCGCTTCTACGAGACGGACGCCGGCAGCATCCGCCTCGACGGGACGGACATCCGCTCCCTGAGCCGGGCCGACCTGCGGCGCCGCATCGCCTACGTCGAACAGGACTCCCCGATGCTCGCGGGAACCCTGCGCGAGAACCTCCTCTACTCGGCCCCCGACGCCACCGACGAGGCGGTCGCCGAGGTGCTCCGCAAGACCCTGCTCGACGAGTTCGTCGCGGGGCTCCCGGACGGGCTCGACACCGAGGTGGGCTCCCGCGGCCTCGCCCTCTCCGGCGGCGAGCGCCAGCGCCTCGCGATCGCACGGGCGCTGCTCCGCGAGCCGCAGGTGTTGCTGCTGGACGAGGTCACGGCCCATCTCGACGGACTCAGCGAGATCGCCCTGCGCAAGACGGTCGAGCAGGCCGCCGAGAACTGCACGGTCCTGCTGATCGCGCACCGGCTGTCCACGGTGACCACCGCCGACCGGCTGATCCTCTTCGACGACGGCCGGGTCGGCGACCACGGCCCGCACGAGGAACTGCTGGAGCGCAACGACATCTACCGCGAACTGGCCGCGACCCAGCTGGTCTCCGCCCGCTGAGTGGCCCGGCGGCCGGGCAGGAACGTCCGTCCGGCCGCCGGACCACCCGCGACGAACCACCGTCCCACCCGCACCGAAGGACCTGAGCATGAACGATTCAGACCGGACCCCGACCCCCATCGAGGACACCCGTTTCGGCGGGATCACCGTCCACCAGGACGGCCAGGACCGCCTTGAGGTCGACGGTGAGGGGATCCCCCGTGTGGTCCTGGAGCGGGACCCCGAGTCGGAAGCGGACGCGCAGATCGCCATCGGCACTCGCGACCCCGCCTTCCTCACGCTGCGGATCGACGGCCGGGAAGCGGAACTGAAGCCGGCCAAGGCCAGCCTGAGCAGGCGTTCGTTCCGGGTGGACGTGGAGTTCGAGGGCGTGGACTACCGCCTGGTCCCGGACTCGATCCCCAGCAGCCGGCTGACCCGCGACGGCGTGCACATCGGTGACTTCTCCTCCGACGGCGACGAACTGGTCCTCGCGGAGTGGCGGGAGGGCGTCGAGGTCCGGCCGCTGGACGCGTCGATCGGCTACGCGCTGGCGTCGGCCTTCGGAACCGGCGGCCAGCCCATGTGGATGATGATCGTGGACGGCGTGAGCAGCGCGCTGCCGTAGCGGTCGCGGGGGTCGGCGTTCGCCGGCGTCCACACCGCGTGGCTCCAATACCGCAACGGCCGGTCCCCTGGGTGGGACCGGCCGTTGCGGTATTGGAGCGGTGTGCCCGGGCGCCGGTCAGGCGGCGCTGCGCTGTGCCGTCTCCAGGTCCTTGATGTCGTCGGCGTAGAGGTGGGCGACGATCGCGGCCTCGAACCTCGACTTCAGCTGGAGCTTGCGCACGATGCTGGCGGTGTGCGCGCGGATCGTGCGCTCCGCGATGCCGAGGTGCCGTGCGAGGCGGCGGTTCTGTTCCCCGGACGCGAGCAGCAGGAGCACTTCCACCTCACGGCCCGTGAGGGAGGAGAAATCCAGTGGGTGGTTCCCGGCCAATGACTTCAAAGTAGCTTCCCCCGTTGAAGGTTGGTGATTCCTGTCACTTCCGACCGCTATGTCGGACTCTATTTTTTACCTGTCCGTTACCCTGCATTACCGTTACGTAAGACTGCCCGGTGTCTGACTCATGCCCGGCAGTGATCGATCGCACGGCCAACGGGGGCAAAGTGCACGGCGCCAGCCTGCTCATATTCGGACTCACAGCCACGGAGGAGCGGACGTACCGCCACTTCCTGCGGAACCCGGGAACATCGGGCGAGGACCTCCACGTCCTCCTCCACGCACCCAGGGAAGAAGCCGACGCGGCCCAGGAAAAGCTGTTCCGACTCGGCCTGCTCCAGGGCGACCAGGCGGCCGTCTTCGCCGCCGATCCGGAGACGGCCGTGGGCCGACTCACCGACCTGCGGCTGCGGGTCCTGCACGAACAGCTCCAGCAGGTCACCCAGTCCCGCCACCTGGTGGCCGACCTGAAGGCCGAGCAGGGCGCCAGATCCCTCGCCCCGCAAGGCGTGGAGCGGCTGGAAGTCCTGTCCCAGATCCGCGACCGAATCGACGACCTGGCCTTCTTCGCCCGCGCGGAGATCCTGTCGGTGGAGCCGTATTCCGCGCTCACCCCCGACAACATCGCCCACGCCCGTCCCCTCGACACCCGGTGCCTGCGCCGGGGCGTCCGCATCTGCAGCGTGGTCTGCAAGGAGGCCCTGGACCACCCGCCGACCGTCGCCTACCTGCGCGAACTCACCGCGCAGGGCGCGTCGATCAGGGTCGCCGAAAGCTTCTCCGAGCGGATCCTCGTCTACGACCGGAAGACCGCCCTGGTGCCGGTGGACCCGACGGACACCTCACGCGGCGCACTGGTCACCCAGCAGGCCGGTCTGGTGTCCAACATCCTGGCCCTCTTCGAGAAGATCTGGGACCAGGCCGTGGACCTGGCCGTCCTGACCGGCGACGGATCCGACTCCGTCGAGGTGCTCTCGGAGATCGAGCTCCGGGTCCTCGAAGAGCTGTGCCGCGTGGGCAAGGACGAGACGGGCGCCCGGAACCTCGACATCTCCGTCCGTACCTACCGCCGTCACGTCGCCGACGTCCTGCGCATCCTCGGCGCCAGCAGCCGCCCGCACGCCGCGCTCCTCGCGCGGGAGCGGGGCTGGATCTAGCAGCAGGCAGAGCCCGGGCGCTACGGCCCTGTCGCGCGCCACCCGCGGAGCGAGTTGTCCCCGAGCGCCCGGGCCAGCCATTCCCGAACCGCATCCGCATCCGCAGCCGTATCCGCGGCCCGGTCCCCGCCGCGGTCCGCCTCCCCCTCGCCGGACCCCGTGCCCCCCGCCCGGTGGACCCGTACCAGCAGCGTGATCCGGTCGGCATCCAGTTGGTGTGTGCACGTCCAATGCGCGGGCAGCAGTCCCACGAGCCGTATGACGCTCGTTTCGGCCGCGGCGGCCTCGGGACCGGCCCTGACCAGGGCGACCTCGTACAGTTGCCGGTCCCTCATCGGGCCCTCACTGCCAGCCGTTGACGCAGGCCGGCTTCGGCATGGCCTTCGCGGCCAGTCGGTGCAGGGACTGCGGCAGGAGGTCGGACAGCGGGAGGGCGCGGGACATCGAGCACGTCTTCTCCGGCGCGGCCGCCTGCGGGGTCGCCGCGAAAGCCTCGGCCGGGCCCAGCATGACGAGGAGGGCCGTGGTCGGCACCAGCGCGACGCTGATCTTCTTGACGCTCATCGTGGTCTCCGTGGGTGGAAGAGCAGGTGTTTTCCCGGCGGTTGGCCGGTGAGAACAACCTTGTCAGCGGGACACGGCCCCGAACCCGGAGATCGGTGTCAGCTTGTTGCACCGAGGGCATGAACTTCGTGCCAAAGCCCCCCGGAAGGACTCCGCCAGGAGGATCTGCCCGACGCCACCGTCCCCGAAGTGACACGGCCCCGGCTCGTTGCAGCTTTCCCCGCCCCCCTTCGAAGCCACCCGCCCGGAATGAGGGGCTCGCGCGCGAGGCGTCCCCCGGTGGGGGGGGGGAGGGGGGGGGCGGGCCCCCCCCCCCCCCCCCCCAAATGTCCTCCCCCGAAAGCCCCCCCAGCCAGGCTGCGGGTTAGAGGGGTCCCCTCGTGTTCCCCCCCATTCTT
>NZ_JBVHVT010000128.1:0-18389 GCF_055564695.1 Streptomyces sp. NPDC029014 | reverse complement strand
CCTCGCCCCTATAATATCCGTGTGGGGTGGGGGGATCCTCGCACCCCGGGGGGGGGAGCACTTCTGTCGCCGAGGGGGGGCTTTCCTCGAGACCCGCCCGGCCGCTGCGTTCCTTCAGCCGGTCGGCGCGCGGCCGGCCGACCCGTCTCGGGCCTTCGCCCGTTCCCCCAGTCATGGCCCGATCGTCCCACAGGGGCACCCCGGAGTGATCATGGCAAGAGATGAGATCCGGCCATGACCCCCTTCGGAGGAAGCCCCAAAAGGGGCTAGCCGACCGAGCTGTACGCCACTACGCCCCGCAGGAGGGCGTCGACCGCCTTGCGTGCGTTGCGCGCCACGGTGCTGCCGCCGCTACCGCCGCCGGCCCCGGTGGACGTTGACGCCGGCGCGGCCGCGGCGATCTGCCCGAGCACGTCGATGACCTGCTTGCACCAGCGCACGAAGTCGCCGGCCGGCATCTCGGCCTCCCGCAGCACCTCGTCCAGGCCCTTGCCGGACGCCCACTCGTAGGCGGCCCAGGCGAAGCCGAGGTCGGGCTCGCGCTGTCCGACGCCCTCGGCCTGGTTGATGCGGTGCTCCTCCTCCAGCGCGTCGAGGCGGCCCCAGATGCGGACCATCTCGCCGAGGGCGGCCTTCGCGGCCCCGCCGGGCACCTTCGGCGCCACCGCGTCGTCGGACTGCCGCGCCTCGAAGACCAGCGCGGAGACGCAGGCGGCCAGCTCTGCCGGGTTCAGGCCCTCCCAGACACCCTCGCGCAGGCATTCGGAGGCCAGCAGGTCGAGTTCGCCGTAGAGCCGGGCGAGCCGCTTGCCGTGCTCGGTGACCTCGTCCTCGCGCAGGTAGTCCAGCTCGGTCAGGAGCCGGTGGATCCGGTCGAAGGTGCGGGCGATGGTGTTCGTCCGGCCCTCGATGCGCCGCTCCAGCGCCTGGGTGTCCCGCTTGAGCCGGTGGTAGCGCTCCGCCCAGCGGGCGTGGTCCTCGCGCTCGTCGCAGCCGTGGCAGGGGTGCGCCCGCAGCTCGGCGCGCAGCCGGGCGATCTGGCGGTCGTCGGCGGCGGCGGCCCGGCCGCGGCGGCCGCGCTCGGGGGTGACGTGCCCGGCCTTGGCCCGCAGTTGGGAGGCGAGGTCGCGGCGGGACTGCGGGGAGCGGGCGTTGAAGCTCCGCGGGATCCGCATCCGGTCGATGGCCTCGACCGGCACCGGGAAGTCGATCGACGCGAGCCGCTTGACCTGCCGTTCGGCGGTGAGGACGAGCGGGCGCGGGCCCTCGCCGTACTCCTGGCCGCGGTACCCGTGGACCCGGCCGGCGGGCACGCCCGGGTCCAGGACGAGGGCGAGCCCGGCGAACTTGCCGGTGGGGACGTGGATGATGTCGCCCGGCTTGAGCCTCTCCAGGGAGTCGGCGGCCTGGGCCCGGCGCTGGGCCGCGCCCTGCTTGGCCAGTTCCGTCTCGCGGTCCTTCAGGTCGCGGCGCAGCTGCGCGTACTCCTCGAAGTTTCCGAGGTGGCAGGTCATGCCCTCGCGGTAGCCGGTGAGGCCCTCTTCGTTGCGCTGGACCTGCCGGGAGATCCCGACGACGGAGCGGTCGGCCTGGAACTGCGCGAAGGAGGTCTCCAGCAGCTCGCGCGAGCGGTGCCGCCCGAACTGCTGCACCAGGTTGACCGCCATGTTGTACGAGGGCTTGAAGCTGGAGCGCAGCGGATACGTGCGGGTGCCGGCGAGCCCGGCGAGCGCGGCCGGGTCCATGCCGCGCTGCCACAGGACCACGGCATGGCCCTCGACGTCGATGCCGCGGCGGCCGGCGCGGCCGGTCAGCTGCGTGTACTCGCCGGGGGTGATGTCGGCGTGCTGCTCGCCGTTCCACTTGACCAGCTTCTCCAGGATCACCGTGCGCGCGGGCATGTTGATGCCGAGCGCCAGGGTCTCGGTGGCGAAGACGGCCTTGACCAGGCCGCGGACGAAGAGCTCCTCCACGACCTCCTTGAAGGTGGGCAGCATGCCGGCGTGGTGCGCGGCGATGCCGCGTTCGAGGCCTTCGAGCCACTCGTAGTACCCGAGGACGTGGAGGTCCTCGGCGGGGATGGACGCCGTCCGCTCCTCGACGATCTCACGGACCTTCAGGCGGGCCGACTCGTCGTTGAGCCGCAGCCCGGCGAAGAGGCACTGCTGGACGGCGGCCTCGCAGCCGGCCCGGCTGAAGATGAAGTTGATGGCTGGCAGCAGCCCGTCGCCGTCGAGGCGGGCGATCACCTCGGGGCGGCCCGGGGTCCAGATCCGGTTGCGGGAGCGCCGCTCGCGCTCGCGGTCGGCCTCGCGGATCATCTTGCCGCGCCGCCGGTCCTTGGGGCTGTAGCCGCGGCTGTTCTCCTCGCGGGCCATGCGCAGCAGGTCGGGGTTGACCTCGCGGCGGCCGGAGCCGCGGCCTCCGTGGTCGGTCTCCTCCTCGAAGAGGTCGTGGATCCGGCGGCCGGCCATGACGTGCTGCCACAGGGGGACGGGCCGCTCCTCGGAGACGATCACCTCGGTGTCGCCGCGGACCGTGTCGAGCCAGTCGCCGAACTCCTCGGCGTTGGACACGGTGGCCGACAGGGACACCAGCGTCACGGACTCGGGGAGGTGGATGATCACTTCCTCCCAGACGGCTCCGCGGAACCGGTCGGAGAGGTAGTGCACCTCGTCCATCACGACGTAGCCGAGGCCCAGCAGGGACTGCGAGCCCGCGTACAGCATGTTGCGGAGCACCTCGGTGGTCATCACGACCACGGGCGCCTCGGAGTTCACGCTGTTGTCGCCGGTCAGCAGGCCGACGCGGTCGGCGCCGTAGCGCTTGACGAGGTCGGCGTACTTCTGGTTCGACAGGGCCTTGATCGGTGTCGTGTAGAAGCACTTGCGCCCCTGCCGCAGGGCCAGGTGCACGGCGAACTCGCCGACGATGGTCTTGCCCGAGCCGGTCGGGGCGGCGACCAGCACGCCCTTGCCGGCCTCCAGTGCCTTGCAGGCGTCGACCTGGTACGCGTCCAGGTCGAAGTCGTACAGCTCGCGGAAGGGGGCCAGGGCGGTGGCTTCTTCGGCGGCGCGGATCCGGGCAGCGGCGTACCGCTCGGCGGGTGAGAGTTCTTCGGTCATCTTGCAGTCGAGCCTACCCGCCGCCCCTGACAACAGTCGCGATCTTTATGACCGGTCCGGGGCCCGCGGGCGGCCGCGGCGTCAGCCGAGGATCCGTACGGCCGCGGGGACGCACTCGGCGGTGACCGGCAGCGGCCCGACCCGCTCGCCGTCGGCGTAGGCGGTCAGGCCCGCGGCCTCCAGCGTCACTTTCGCGGCCCGGTGGACGGTGACCTCGGGGTGGTCGAGGTGGGTCCCCTTGTAGACCTGCGGGAACACCGTCAGCAGGGTGGTCCGGCTGCAGTCGCCGACGACCACGACGTCGAAGAGCCCGTCGTCGGGGACGGCGTCGGCGCAGATCCGCATGCCGCCCCCGTAGGAGGACCCGTTGCCGACGGCGACCAGGGTGGCCTCGGTCTCGACGGCGGGGCCGTCGTCGAGGGTGATCCGGTACCGGAAGGGCCGGAAGGCGGCCAGTTCCGCGATCATCGCCAGGTCGTACTTGAAGCGGCCCGCGGGCAGCCGCATCCGGTTGCCGCGGTCGTTGACCCGGGAGTCGAAGCCGGAGCAGAGCACGGTCCCGAACCAGGTCCCGGCCACCCGCCCGAGGTCGATCTCCCGCAGCCGGCTCTCCTTGAGGGCCTCGGCGGCCAGCCGCGCCGCCCGGGCGGGTTCCCGCACGGGAAGGCCCAGGGAGCGGGCGAAGTCGTTGCCGGTGCCCGCCGCGATCACCCCGAGCGGCACCAGGGTCCCGGCGAGGGCCTGCAGGGCGAGGGAGACCACGCCGTCGCCACCGACGGCGATCACCGCCCCGGTTCCCTCGCGGACGGCCGTGCGCAGCCGCGCCAGGGCGTCCTCGGCGTCCGTGCCGACGACGGTGCGGACGTGGAAGCCCGCGTCCCGGAGCGCGGACGCGGCCGGCTGCGCGGAGTGCGCGCCCCGGCCGCGTCCTGCGGTGGGATTGACGAAGAGGGTGATCTCAGCGCTCACCGCAGGGAATGTACCTGCCGGGTGGCGCCGTGGTAACCGTCAGGTGGCGTCGTCGTAACCGTTGATCTTCCGGCGTCCGCCGTCGGTCTGCTCGGGCAGCGGCGTCGGTGCGGGCACCGACTCCACCCCGCCGATCGGGGCGGGCGTGAGGTCGAGCTCGGCCGCCTCGTCGTCGGCGAGCAGCGCATCGGGGTTGTTGCGGCGCCGCCTGCGGTCGTTGACCAGGCAGATCCCGAGGGCGATGAAGTACAGGGCGATGATCGGGGCGGCCAGCGACAGCATCGTCAGCGGGTCACCGGTCGGGGTCGCGAACGCCGCGAAGACGGTGATGCCGAGGACCATCGCGCGCCACCAGCTCGCGAGCCGCTTCGCGGTGAGGACTCCGGTGAAGTTCAGCAGGATCAGCAGCAGCGGCAGCTCGAAGGCCAGACCGAAGACGATGACCATGCGGGTGACCAGGTCGAGGTAGTCGTCGACCGGGAGCAGGTTGCGCGCGTGCTCGGGGGTGAATTCGAGCAGGATCGTGGCGGTCTGCGGCAGCAGCTTGTACGCGAGCACCGCACCCGCACCGAACAACGGGGCGCCGACCGCGACGAAGCCCATCGCGTACTTCTTCTCGTGGCCGTGCAGGCCGGGCGCGACGAAGGCCCACAGCTGGTACAGCCAGACCGGGGCGGAGAGGACCACGCCGGCGGTGAGCGAGACCTTGAGGGCGATCGAGAACGGCGCGATGAGGCCGTTCACGGTCATGTCGGCGCAGGGCCGGCCGTTGCGCTGCGAGACCACGCCGTCGGTGCAACCGACGGAGTCGAGCATCGGCTTCAGCATGAAGTCGATGACGTCCTTGTAGTAGACGGCTGCCACCACGGTGATCACGAGGATCGCCAGGACCGACTTCAGCAGGCGGTTTCTCAGCTCACGCAAGTGCTCGACAAGAGGCATCCGCCCTTCGGCGTCCTTTTCCTGCCGCTGGCCCTGCTTCTCTTGCTTGCGGGCGGTCTTGAGCAACCCACGTCCCTTGTCTCGTTGCAGATGACCGGCGCGACCGTGATCGCGACCACGGCGCGGACCGCGGTCGTGACCGGCGGATCAGCCCTGGGCGGTGTGGTTCGGCTCGCCGACGGGGCGGGAGCTGGTCACGTCGCCGGGGGCGGCCTTGATGGTGCGCGGGGCTGCCTGCTGCGGGGCCTGGTCGGCGGTGCGCGCGGCGTCCTCCGCGGCGCTCTCGCTCTTCATGGCCTTGGCCTCGCTCTTGAGGATACGGGCCGACTTGCCGAGGGAGCGGGCCATCTCGGGGAGCTTCTTCGCACCGAACAGGAGCACGATGACCGCGATGATCAGAAGGATCTCGAGGGGCTTCAGATTGCCGATCATGTGTGTCTTCCTTCTCACCGAAACGGCTGGTTGTGGTGGCAACGGCATCGGACCGTGATCCTCGGACCGCTCCAAGGATCGTAACCCCCGGGGGTTAACGACCGGGAATCCCCCGGGGTACCACGCCTTGCGCGCGGCTGCGTCCGACGGTACGGGGCGCGCCCCACACTTTCCATATACCTGCCGGACGCGATACCAGCCGGACGCGTATGGCTCAGCGGTGCCCGGCCTCGCGGCCCGCACGGGCCAGGTCCTCCGCCGCCCGCTCCAGGTCCCCGGAGGCGGCCGTGATCCGGCGGCTGGCGAGCGCGACCTGGCCGGACAGCCGCCGGACCTCGGCGAAGACGCGCAGCGCCAGGACGGCGAGGACGGTGAGCCCGAGGAAACCCAGGGCGATAGCGAGCATCGGCCACAGCATGGGACGAGCCTAGGCCACCGGTCCGTCAGACACTGCGCAGGGTGCTGACACCGCCGCCGGTCAGCAGTTCCACGATGCGCTCACCGGCCGGTTTGCGGACGGACGCGGCGCACTCGGGGCAGGTGAAGGAGTAGAACGTGGTCCGCCGGCTCCCGCCGATGACCAGCCGCAGGGCGGCCGCGTCCAGCTCGAAACGGGCCCGGCAGTCGGGACAGGCGGCCTTGAAGGAGACCGGCCCCGCCGCGGCGGGCCGTCCCGGCGGCCCCGCGGCGCCCTGCCCGCCCTGCGGCCCAGACATTCGCGACATCCTCGGCGCTCCCCTCGCGGTTCTTCTTCCCTGCGCTACCGCCGCGCCGGGCGCGGCCGCCGCCGGCCCGGTCGGCCCCGGCGGTGCGGGCTCAGCCCTGTTCCCCGTACCCGGCCAGTGCCTCGCGGGCCGCCTGCCGTGCGCTCCGCGCCAGCTCCGGCGGCGACACGATCCGGCCGTCGCGGCCCAGCCGCAGCGCGAGGCGGCGCAGCGAGCCCGGGTCGGGGCTGCGCAGCGTGATCCGCAGGCCGCCGTCGGCGAGTTCCTCGGCGCTGTCGTGCGGGTAGTACTCGGCCACCCAGCGGCCGGCGGGCCCCACCTCGACGACGACCTGCGGGTCCTCGGCGGCCGGCTGGACCAGCCCGACGGAGAGGTCGCGCGGCTCGATGGCGGGCGGCTCGGAGCGCTCGTCGAGCAGTCGGATCTCGGCCACCCGGTCGAGGCGGAAGGTGCGCCGCGCCTCGGAGAGGTGGCACCACCCCTCCATGTACGTGTGGCCCACCGCGAAGAGCCGGATCGGGTCGACGGTGCGCTCGGTGAGCTCGTCGCGCGCGGGCGAGTAGTAGCGCAGCCACAGCCGACGGCGCTCGGCGATGGCCCGGTCGACGTCGGCGAAGACGCCGCCCTCGGCCTCGAAGGTCACCGACAGCCGGGAGCTGGCCCCGGCGACCTCCCCGGCGGCCGCCTCCAGCTTGGCGGTGGCGCGCAGCAGGGCGTCCCGGTCGCTCTCGCGCAGCCCGGGCAGGGTGGCGACGGCGCGGGCCGCCACCAGCAGGGCGGTGGCCTCGTCGGCGGCCAGGCGCAGCGGCTCGGCGGTGGACTCACCGGAGGCGTCGGCGTTGTGCCACCAGATGCGCTCGCCGTCGGTGTCGATGTCGAGCAGGTCGCCGCCGCGGAAGCTGGTGCCGCACATCGGCAGCACGTCGAGGTCGGAGATGAGCTCGTCCTCGGTGATCCCGAAGGCGCGGGCGACGTCGGCGACGTGCGCGCCGGGGCGCTCGCGCAGGTAGGTCACCAGGGACAGCATCCGGCGGGTCTGGTCGATGGCGTTGGCGGCCATGCTGGTAGGTCTCCCCCTCAGGGCACGTCGTGCGTGCGGTGCGGTGTGCGGATGGTGCGGCGGACGGGATCGGGTGCGGGGCCGGTACGCGACCGGTGCGGGGGCGCGGCCGCGGTCGCGGCCCGCGGCCCCCGGCCGCGTGGCGGGCCGCCTCCCTGCGGCCCGGGGCGGCCTCAGCCCGCGGCGACGGCGCGCAGCCGGTCCACCACGTCCGCCCGCAGGTCGGCGGGCTCCACCACCACGACGTCCGGACCGAACTCGACGAGCCAGGCGTCGAGCCCGTGCCCGTACGGGATCTCCAGCTCGTCCCAGCCGTCCGCGACGGCCTCGCGGGCGGCGGTGGCCTTGGCCCGCAGCGGATAGCCGGCGCCGGCCCGCAGCCGGATCACGGCGGTGCGGTCCGCGCTCTCCCCGGCCCAGCCCGCGACGGTCTCGCGGACGGTGACCACGTCCGGGACCTCGGCGGTGTACGTACCGGCCCGGGAGCGGACCTTGCCGGTGATCCGGGAGAGCCGGAACACCCGCTCCGCCCCGCGGTCGCGGTCGTGGCCGGCCAGGTACCAGTGGCCGCGCCAGCACTCCAGGGCCCACGGCTCCACCTGCCGGGTCTCCGGCCGGGCGGCGGTGGACTTGCGGTAGTCGAAGACCACGGGCCGACGGTCGCGGCAGGCCAGCATCAGCGGTTCGAAGGCGGCCTCGTGGACCGGGATGCGCGGCTCGATGGCGCTGTGCTGGCCCTCGTACGGGTCCTCCGCCTCCGGCATGCCGCCGGCCCGCAGCTTCTGCAGGGCGCCGCTGGCGGCGCCGGCGAGGCGGGCCTGCTGCCAGACCTTGGCCGCCAGGCCCAGGGCGGCGGCCTCCTCGGCGGCCAGGGAGACGGGCGGCAGCCGGTTGCTGTCGCGGCGGGCGAGGTAACCGGTCTCGCCCTCCAGGTTCTCCACAGTCTCGATGACGAGGCCGAGCTCGCGCAGGTCGTCCTTGTCCCGCTCGAACATGCGGTTGAAGGACTCGTCGTTGCCCGCTTCCATGTACGCCTCGATGGAGCCGCGCAGCTCGCGCTTGCTCAACGGCCGGCGGGTCCCCAGCAGGCACAGCGCCAGATTCATCAGCCGCTCGGCCTTGGCAATCGCCATCGACGCCCTTCCGCCCTTCTCCCATTACATGTCCGTGACCGTTGACCGTACCGCCCCGGCGCTCCGGGGCAAAAGCGAGGCCCCCGCCTCGCGGCGGGGGCCCTCGTGCCCGTCAGGGGCGGCTGGTTCAGCCGACGCCCATCAGGTCGCAGACGAAGATCAGCGTCTCGCCCGGCTGGATGGCCGGGGTCGGGCTGTGGTCGCCGTAGGCGAGGTGGGCGGGGATGGTCAGCTTGCGGCGGCCGCCGACCTTCATGCCCTGGACGCCCTGATCCCAGCCCTGGATGACCTGGCCGATGCCCAGGATGAACGGCAGCGGGGCGCCGCGGTTCCAGGAGGCGTCGAACTCCTCGCCGGTGGAGAAGGCCACGCCGACGTAGTGGACGGAGACCTTCTGACCGGCCTCGGCCACCGGGCCGTCGCCCTCCCAGATGTCCTCGATGACGAGGTCCTTCGGGGCCGGGCCCTCGGGGAAGTCGATCTCGGGCTTCTCGAGCTGGTCGCTCACGTGAACTGCTCCTCAGAAAAACGTACGGGCCCTCCCGACGGTGGCCGGGAGGACAACCGGGACAGTCTTACATCACCGCGAGGATGTCGAGGCTGAACACCAGCGTCGAGTTCGCCGGGATCGTGCCCTTGGCCTCCGCGCCGAAGCCCTGGTCCGGCGGGATCACCAGCAGGATGCGGCTGCCGGCCTTCTTGCCGACCAGGCCCTCCTTGAGGCCCTTGACCGAGATCTGGTCCATCGGCCAGGTCACCGTCTGGTCCAGGGCGTACGTGCTCTCGAAGGTCTTGTCGTCCTTCCACGTCTTGCCGTGGAACTTCACGACGACGCTGTCGGTGTCCTTGACGGCCGGGCCGTCACCCTCCAGCACGTAGTTCGAGACCAGCTTGGCCGGCGGCTCGCTGTCCTTCGGGACCGTCACGGAGACTTCCTTGCCGTCCGTGTTCGTGCCGACCTTGGGCAGGGCCTTGTCCTCCTGCGGGACCTCCTTGCCCGTCGCCGAGACGGGAACGCTGGTGCCCTTGACGATGTCCACGACGAAGACCAGCGTCGCGTTCGGCTTGATCTTGTCGCCGGAACCCTTGGCCCCGTAGCCCAGGTCCGGCGGGATCACCAGCTCCAGTCGACTGCCGACCTTCTTGCCCTCCAGGCCCTGGTCCCAGCCCTTGATGACCATGCCGGCACCGATCGTCACCTCGAACGGCTTGCCCTTGCCGAAGCTCTGGTCGAACGGCTCCTTGCCGTCCCAGACCTGGCCGAGGTAGTTGACCTGGGCGACGTCGCCCTTCTTCAGCGCCGGGCCGGTGCCCTCGCTGATGGTCTCCACCTTCAGCTCCTTCGGCGGGTCGCCCTCCCCCTTGGACAGCTTCGGGGTCTCTCCGAACTTGGCGCCCTCGGTGATCGCGGGCACCCCGTTCTTCATATCGGCGGAGTCGGAGCCACTGTCGCCACAGGCTGCCGTGGACAGCAGCAGAGCGGGTACGACCAGCAGGCCGGCAAGTCGGCGCACGTGTTCCTCAGATCTCAGACGGCAACGGTCGTCGCCACTCTAAGGCGTGCCAGGGCCTCGTACGAGATCCGTACGAGGCCCTGGCCGCAATCGGTGCGATGTCACATGCCAGCGATCAGCTTCTCCACCCGGTCATCCACCGACCGGAACGGGTCCTTGCACAGCACCGTCCGCTGCGCCTGGTCGTTCAGCTTCAGGTGCACCCAGTCGACCGTGAAGTCCCGCCGCTGCTCCTGCGCCCGCCGGATGAAATCACCCCGCAACCGCGCCCGCGTCGTCTGCGGAGGCACCGACTTCCCCTCGAAGATCTTGAGGTCGTTACAGATCCGCGCCGCCTGCCCCTTCCGCTCCAGCAGGTAGTACAGCCCCCGCCGACGGTGGATGTCGTGGTACGCGAGGTCTATCTGGGCCACCCGCGGATTCGACATGGTCATGCCGTGCTTGGCCCGGTACCGCTCGATCAGCTGGTACTTCATGACCCAGTCGATCTCCGTCGCGATCCGATCCAGGTCCTGCGCCTCGACCGCGTCCAGCGTCCGGCCCCACAACTCCAGCACCTGCTCCACCGTGCCGGAACGGATCCCCCGACGCTCGGCGAAGTCCACCGCCTTGTCGTAGTACTCGCGCTGGATCTCCAACGCCGAGGCCTCGCGGCCACTCGCCAGACGCACCTTGCGCTGACCCGTGGTGTCGTGACTGACCTCGCGGATCGCCCGGATCGGGTTCTCCAGGGTCAGGTCCCGCATCACCGTGCCCGCCTCGATCATCCGCAGCACCAGGTCGGTGGCCCCGACCTTCAGCAGCATCGTCGTCTCGGACATGTTCGAGTCCCCGACGATCACGTGCAGCCGGCGGTACCGCTCGGCATCCGCGTGCGGCTCGTCACGCGTGTTGATGATCGGCCGGGACCGCGTCGTCGCGGAGCTGACGCCCTCCCAGATGTGCTCCGCACGCTGACTCACGCAGTAGACGGCACCCCGCGGCGTCTGCAACACCTTGCCCGCCCCGCAGATCAGCTGCCGCGTGACGAGGAACGGAATGAGGATGTCCGCCAGGCGGGAGAATTCCCCGTGCCGCGCCACCAGATAGTTTTCGTGGCAGCCGTACGAGTTTCCCGCCGAGTCGGTGTTGTTCTTGAAGAGGTAGACGTCGCCCGCGATTCCCTCCTCGTGCAGGCGGCGTTCGGCGTCGACCAACAGACCTTCGAGAATGCGCTCGCCGGCCTTGTCGTGGGTGACGAGTTCCGTCACGTTGTCACATTCGGGAGTTGCATATTCCGGATGCGACCCCACATCGAGGTACAGACGGGCACCGTTCCGCAGGAACACGTTGCTGCTGCGGCCCCATGACACGACACGGCGGAAGAGGTAGCGCGCCACTTCGTCAGGAGACAGTCGGCGCTGTCCCCTGAACGTGCACGTGACGCCGTACTCGTTCTCCAGCCCGAAAATGCGGCGGTCCATGACTGAACATTACGCCTTTGGCCCCCGTCTGAAACCGGCTTCGGGAACGCCGTTTCGATCAGTTCCCCACGAGCCGGGCCTCCGCCGCCTCCGCAGCACCCGACGCCGACCCCGCCACCGTCCGCGAACGCCCCGGAGCAGCAAGGATCCGCTGAGTCGCCGTCAGCACCACCAGGGCCGACGCACCCGCCACGCACGCCACACCGAACCCGGTCACCGTACCGCCCAGTTCCACGGCCGGACCGGCCACCGCCGTACCCACGGCCGCACCCACCCCGAAGAACGTCACCAACCAGGAGAACGCCTCCGTGACCGTACCCGCCGGCGCGTGCCGGTCCACGACGATGAACGCACACGCGATCGTCGGCGCCAGGAACACCCCCGCAAGAGCCGTCAGCGCCGTCATGGCCACCGGACCGGGGGTCGACAACAGCGGCAGATAGCCCAGCGCCAGGAACCCCACCAACAGCCGCAGCCGCCGCTCCGGCGCCCCGCTCCACTGCCGGGCCCCGTACGCCACACCACCCACCAGCGCACCCAGACCCAGCGCAGCCATCAACCAGCCGTAGACCGCCTGACCACCATTACGGTCGGAATAGGCGATCGCAGCCACCGTGATCGACCCCAGGGCCATGCCCACGAAGAAGAAGGAGCCGAGCAGCGCCCGCAGCCCCGACGAACGCAGCGCACCCAGCCAGTGCGCCTCACGCGGCTCGGAACGCCACGTACGCGAAGGCTCGGACACCACCACCGACAGCGCACCGAGCACACCCAGGGCGTTGATCACCAGCAGGGCCCCCGCCGGACTCCACAGCGCGACGGACACCGTCACGATCAGCGGCCCGACGGTGTACATGATCTCCTGGGCCACGGCGTCCAGCGCGTACGCGGCGTGCACCCGCTCCTCCTGGCCACCGAGCACGCTCGGCCACAGCGCCCGCAGCCCACCCTCCAGCGGCGGGGAGAAGAAACCGGCGACCACCATCGCGGCGTACGCGACCGCCGCCGAGCCCGTGCCCGCCAGCGCCAGCCAGGCCATGCCCAGCGCGGCCACCACGGCGGAGGGCAGTTGGACCCGGGGCTGCCCGTACAGGTCGACCGCGCGACCCAGCAGCGGCTGGCCCACGGCATTGGCCACACCGTAGACGGCGGCGAGAGCACCCGCGAGGCTGTAGCTACCCCCCTCCGCCCGGACGAACAGCACGATCGCGATCGCGGCCGTGGCGTTCGGCAGCCGACCGACGAGCGTGCCCGCCAGCAGCCGCGCCGCATGCTTGGTCCTGAGCAGCTCCGCGTATCCCGCGGCCATCTCCGCCCCCTTCTGCCCGGACCTGCCGGGGTAATACGTATAACTAGGCGGGTCATACGTACCATGGCCGCAGCCCGGGGGTCCAGCCGCACAACCGGCCCCACCCCCTCCCACCTCGCCGTACAGGAGACCCGTGTGACGAGACCCACCAGCCGGGACGTCGCCACCGCCGCCGGAGTCTCCCAGGCCACCGTCTCCCTCGTCCTCGGCGACAAATGGCGCGGCCGCATCTCCGAACGCACCGCCGACCTCGTCCGCACCACCGCCGCCGACCTCGGCTACCGCCCCAACCTCGCCGCCCGCAACCTCCGCCTCGGCAGCACCCGCACCGCCCTCCTCGTCGTCCCCGCCCTCACCAACGAATTCTTCGCCCGCGTCTACACCGGAGCCGCCCGCGTCGCCGCCGCACACGGCTTCGGCGTCGTCCTCTACCCCTCCCCCGACGGCACCGGCCCCGCCCGCGACCCCTTCGCCTCCGCCCGCGCCGCCCTCGACGGAGTCATCGCCTCCTCCATGGCCGCCGGCGCCCTCGACGCCATCGGCGGCGACGGACTCCCCCTCGTCATGCTCGACAGCGCCCCCGGCTCCGGCCGCGCCGCCGCCCACGTCAACCTCGCCATGGCCGACGGCATCCGCCAGGTCACCGAACACCTCCTGACCCTCGGGCACCGCCGCTTCCTCCACTTCGCCGCCGCCGTCGACTCCTGGACCTTCGACGTCCGCGCCCAGACCCTCGCCCGCCTCCTCGGCCCCCACACCGAGCTCCGCACCGTACGGGCCCCCCTCGACGTCGACGCAGCCCGCACGGCCATGGAGACCGCCCTGGCCGCCCCCGGAACCCGACCCACCGCCGTCATCTGCGACGACGACATCCTCGCCGTCGGCGCCTGCAAAGCCGCCCGCCGACTCGGCCTGCGCGTCCCCGACGACCTCTCCGTCACCGGCATCGACGACCTCGCCCTCGCCACCGCCGTCGAACCCGAACTCACCACCCTCCGCCTGCCCGCGGAACAAGTCGGCGAACAAGGCATGGCCGCCCTCCTCGCCGTCCTCGACGGCACCCCCTGGACCGCCCCCGACATCCCCGTCGACCTCGTCGTACGCGCCTCCACGGCACCCCCACCGACCACCCACCCCTGAAACACCACGCACAACACGAACCGCCCCGGCCCCGCCTCCGAAGAGACAGGACCGGGGCGGAACACCGATCCGCGAACCGGAGCCGACGCCTACTCGGCGTCCTCCTCCGGACCCTCGTCGTTCGACACCGCATCCGCCTGCGCCGCCGCCGGAACATCCGCCTCCAGCAACCGCGCCAACTGCCGACCACGGATCCGCTTGAACTTCCGCTGCTGCGCCCGCGTCCGGTCCAGCACCGCCACCTCCAGCCGATCCGCCGGAATGGTCTTGTCCGCACCGTTCGCCTGACTGGACAGCGCCTGCACCGCCAGCTTCAACGCCTCCGACAGGGTCATCCCCTCACGGTGGCGCTGGTCGAGGTAGCTGCTGATCTGCTCGGCGTTGCCGCCGACCGCGACCGAGCCGTGCTCGTCCACGATCGACCCGTCGTGCGGCAGCCGGTAGATCTGGTCGCCCGCCGCGGTCGTACCGACCTCGGCCACGACCAACTCCACCTCGTACGGCTTCTCGCCCGCACTGGAGAAGATGGTGCCCAGCGTCTGCGCGTACACGTTGGCCAGCCCACGGGCCGTCACATCGTCACGGTCGTAGGTGTACCCGCGCAGGTCCGCGTAGCGCACACCCCCGATCCGCAGGTTCTCGTACTCGTTGTACTTGCCGGCGGCCGCGAAGCCGATCCGGTCGTAGATCTCGCTGAACTTGTGCAGCGCACGGGACGGGTTCTCGCCGACGAACACGATGCCGTCGGCATACTGCAGCACGACAAGGCTGCGGCCGCGGGCGATGCCCTTGCGGGCGTATTCCGCCCGGTCGGCCATCGCCTGCTGCGGGGAGACGTAGAACGGAGTCGACACCGGCTGACCGTCCCTTTCTTCTGGGCTCCTGAGGGGCTGTTACGGATCAGAGCAGGGCGGCGCGCGGGCCGTCCGGCTCCTGGAGGCGGCGGTCGGTGACCGTGCGGGCGAGAGCCTGGGACTCGTCCTCGGTCAGCCGCCGGAAGCCCTCGTCGGTGATGACGGTGACGATCGGGTAGATGTTGCGGTAGAGGTCCGGGCCGCCGGTCGCCGAGTCGTCGTCGGCGGCGTCGTACAGCGCCTGGACGACCAGCGTGGTGGCCTGCTCCTCCGTCAGGTCCGGGCGGTACAGCTTCTTCATCGACCCGCGGGCGAAGATCGAACCCGAACCGGTCGCGGCGTAGCCGTGCTCCTCGGAACGGCCGCCGGTCACGTCGTAGGAGAAGATCCGGCCCTTCTCCCGGGCCTCGTCGTAGCCGGCGAAGAGCGGGACGACGGCCAGGCCCTGCATGGCCATGCCCAGGTTGCTCCGGATCATGGTGGAGAGCCGGTTCGCCTTGCCCTCCAGGGAGAGGGTCGCCCCCTCCACCTTCTCGAAGTGCTCCAGCTCCAGCTGGAACAGCTTCACCATCTCCACGGCGAGGCCGGCCGTGCCGGCGATACCGACCGCGGAGTACTCGTCCGCCGGGAACACCTTCTCGATGTCCCGCTGCGCGATCATGTTGCCCATCGTCGCGCGCCGGTCACCGGCGAGGACGACCCCGCCGGGGAAGGTGACGGCCACGATGGTCGTGCCGTGCGGCGCCTCGACGATCCCCTCCGGGAGCTTCCGGTTGCCCGGCAGCATCTCGGGCGCGTGCGCACCCAAGAAGTCCATGAAGGACGACGACCCCGGCGTCAGGAAGGCTGCCGGAAGACGCCCTGTGCCACGATTGTTGGCTTCCACGCGTGTCCCTCCAGGTATGAAACGACCCGACGAGCGGCGTCGGGATCGTCTCCCAACTTGCCGATGGCCGTGTTGCAGTTGAAGCAAAGTACGCCACGGACCTTACCCGCCGTGTGGCAATGATCCACATGTACCGCTGGAGCCTTCAGGCAGATACAGCAGACCCCACCCTGCGCGGCGATCATCTCGTCACGCTCGGCCTCGGTCATGCCGTAAGCACGCTTGAGGTGGCCTGCCCGGCCCTGAATCGCCCGGCAGGCCTTGCAGCGAGTGGATAAACCGTCTGAGGCACTCGCGTTCTTGTGCCACTCATCGTGCGGCTTGACCTCACCGCACTGCCGGCAGAGCTTCCACCCCGCCGGGACTTCCACTCGCTCCTTGACGGCCTTGCCTTTGGCCGCCTGGCGGCGCCGGTAGTGCTGGGCGCTGTACGCCGCCACGCACTCGCGACACCTCGGCTGCAGGCCGTCCCCTCGGTTCCGATCTGCAGCGAACCCGCTCAGTGGTATGTCACGGTTACACCCACGACACCACTTTGATCCGTTGGACATGGATCACACACTGGCGGGTTCACCTTGGATTCGAAGGCTATTCGCCGCCTTTTTGTACGAAACTCCGAACGAAGTCCTCGGCATTTTCCTCGAGCACATCATCGATTTCGTCCAGGACGGAGTCGACGTCGTCGGAGAGCTTCTCCTGCCGCTCCTTGAGGTCGGACTGTGCTTCCGCGGCCTGCTCCTCGACCTCCTCGGTCGAGCGAGTGGCCTTCTGCTGTCCGCCGCCGGTGTCCTTGGTCGCCATGTCTACCTCACCCCGCTCGGTTCGCACGCTCGTGACGAGGGACCCCGGGATTCGGGATCCCTCAAGATCAGACCCTACTTCGGACCCTACAAGGAGGGCCGGGCTTTCGTCCCGGTACTTTGACAACGTCCGGGTGTTCCCATGATTCCCGGGTGAGGGGGCTTTCAGGCCCCCTCCCGGGACCCGTTCAGCTCCCGCTGAGCACCCGCACCAGGTCCTCCGCCGTCCGGCAGCGGTCCAGCAGCTCCTTGACGTGCTTGCGGGTACCCCGCAGGGGTTCCAGGGTCGGGACGCGCTGGAGGGAGTCGCGGCCCGGCAGGTCGAAGATCACCGAGTCCCAGGAGGCCGCGGCCACGTCGTCCGCGTACTGCTCCAGGCACCGGCCCCGGAAGTACGCCCGGGTGTCCTCCGGCGGCTTCGCGGAGGCCCGCTCCACGGCCTCCTCCTCCACCAGCCGCTTCATCTTGCCGCGGGCCACCAGACGGTTGTACAGGCCCTTGTCGGGCCGTACGTCCGCGTACTGGAGGTCGACCAGGTGGAGCCGGGCGGCGTCCCAGCCGAGCCCGTCACGCCGCCGGTAGCCCTCCAGGATCTGCCGCTTGGCGATCCAGTCCAGCTCGCCGGCGAGGCTCATCGGGTCGCTCTCCAGCCGCCCCAGGACGTCCTCCCAGCGGGACAGCACGTCCTTGGTCTGCTCGTCCGCGTCGGCCCCGAACCGCTCCTCCACGTACTTGCGCGCCAGCTCGAAGTACTCCATCTGCAGTTGCACGGCGGTCAGGGTGCGGCCGCTGCGCAGCGTGATCAGGTGGCGCAGGTCGGGGTCGTGGGAGACCTGGTGCAGGGTGCGGACGGGCTGTTCGACGGCCAGGTCGACGGTGATGAAGCCGTCTTCGATCATGGACAGGACCAGCGCGGTGGTGCCGAGTTTGAGGTAGGTGGAGATCTCGGAGAGGTTCGCGTCGCCGATGATCACGTGGAGGCGGCGGTACTTCTCGGCGTCCGAGTGGGGCTCGTCGCGGGTGTTGATGATGGGCCGTTTGAGGGTGGTTTCGAGGCCGACCTCGACTTCGAAGTAGTCGGCGCGCTGGCTGATCTGGAAGCCGTGTTCGCGGCCGTCCTGGCCGATGCCGATGCGTCCGGCGCCGGTGATCACCTGGCGGCAGACGAAGAAGGGGGTGAGGTGGCGCACGATCTCCGAGAAGGGGGTCTCCCGCTTCATCAGGTAGTTCTCGTGCGTGCCGTAGGAGGCGCCCTTGTTGTCGGTGTTGTTCTTGTAGAGCTGGATGGGCTGGGCGCCGGGGAGCTGGGCGGCGCGTACGGCTGCCTCGGCCATGATCCGTTCGCCGGCCTTGTCCCAGAGGACGGCGTCCAGGGGGTTGGTGACTTCCGGGGAGCTGTATTCGGGGTGCGCGTGGTCGACGTAGAGTCGTGCGCCGTTGGTCAGGATGACGTTGGCCAGGCCGATGTCCTCGTCGGTGAGCTGGCTGCTGTCGGCGGCCTCGCGGGCGAGGTCGAAGCCGCGGGCGTCCCGCAGCGGGTTCTCCTCCTCGAAGTCCCAGCGGGCGCGTCGCGCCCGGTGCATCGCCGCCGCGTAGGCGTTGACGATCTGGGACGAGGTGAGCATGGCATTGGCGTTCGGGTGACCGGGGACGGAGATCCCGTACTCCGTCTCGATTCCCATTACTCGCCGTACGGTCATGCGGCCCTCCTTGCCCGGCGGCGCCCCCGTTCGGGAGCGGCGCTCAAGTACCGCTGGTGGTCCGGTGCGTGTGCGGTGCCCGACCCCGCACTGCGGATGCGGCGGTACGGATGAGCCTAGAACCACTCCACGCCGGTGGGGAGATCATTTCAATCCTTTGGCTGCGCCCCGTCACGGCTGAAAAGCGGTCGGTGATGCTGTCGGTAAAGCAGTCGGCTGGGGGGGGGCGGGGGGGGGGGGGGGGGAAGACCCCCCCCAAAGGAACGGCCCGGGGTTGTCCCCCCCTCCCACGAGAGGCCCGGGTGCTCTCCCCCCCTTCCCCTGAAACAAGCGGAGG
>NZ_JBVHVT010000127.1:0-18871 GCF_055564695.1 Streptomyces sp. NPDC029014 | reverse complement strand
GAGGGGTGAGCCTGGGGTGCTTTGTGGGGGGGTGGGGGGGGGCGTGTTGGGAAAACCCGAAAGGGCCCACGCAACCTGCCCCCCCTCTTGGCCTCCGGGGGGGGGCCGCCGTGGTGTTGCCGTGCTGCTGCCGCGGTGCGGCGGCGCGACCGTCGGACGGCCGGGCCGTCGGGCGGCCCGGCCTGCAGCTCCTACTGGTGCTGCTTGACCGACTTCTCGACCGGCTCGGAGGTCTTCGTCTCCACCGGCTTGCGCAGCGAGATGTTCAGCTCGCGCAGGCGGGACTCCTCCAGGACGGTGGGCGCGCCCATCATCAGGTCCTGCGCGTTGCCGTTCAGCGGGAACGCGATGGTCTCGCGGATGTTCGGCTCGTCGGCGAGCAGCATCACGATGCGGTCCACGCCGGGGGCGATGCCACCGTGCGGCGGGGCGCCGAGGCGGAAGGCGCGCAGCATGCCGGCGAACTCCCGCTCGACGGTCTCGGCGTCGTAGCCGGCGATCTCGAAGGCCTTCAGCATGACCTCGGGCTCGTGGTTGCGGATGGCGCCGGAGGACAGCTCGATGCCGTTGCAGACGATGTCGTACTGCCAGGCGAGGATGTCGAGCGGGTCCTTCTCCTCCAGGTCCTTCATGCCGCCCTGCGGCATGGAGAAGGGGTTGTGCGAGAAGTCGATCTTGCCGGTCTCCTCGTCCTTCTCGTACATCGGGAAGTCGACGATCCAGCAGAACCGGAAGACGTTCTCCTCGAAGTGGCCGGCGCGCTTGGCGGCCTCGACCCGGACCGGGCCCATGATCTTGGAGACCTCGTCGAAGTCGCCGGCGCCGAAGAACACGGCGTGGCCGGCGGCCAGGCCCAGGCGCTCGGTGAGGACCTTGACGTTCTCCTCGGTGAGGAACTTGGCGATCGGGCCGGTCAGCGTGCCGTCCTCGCCGACGCGGACCCAGGCCAGGCCCTTGGCGCCGAGCGAGACGGCGTAGTCGCCGAGGCCGTCGAAGAACTTGCGCGGCTGGGCGGCGGTGTCCGGGACGGCGAGGGCGCGGACGTGCTTGCCGGCGAACGCCTTGAACTCCGACCCCTCGAAGACGTCGGTGATGTCGACGAGCTCCAGCTTGGCGCGCAGGTCGGGCTTGTCGTTGCCGTACTTCAGCATCGACTCGCGGAACGGGATCCGCGGGAAGGGGGAGGTGACCTCACGGCCGCCGCCGAACTCGGTGAAGAGCTCGGTCATCAGCTTCTCGATCGGCTGGAAGACGTCCTCCTGCTCGACGAAGGACATCTCGACGTCGAGCTGGTAGAACTCGCCCGGCGAACGGTCGGCGCGGGCGTCCTCGTCGCGGAAGCAGGGCGCGATCTGGAAGTACCGGTCGAAGCCGGAGATCATCAGCAGCTGCTTGAACTGCTGCGGGGCCTGCGGCAGCGCGTAGAACTTGCCGGGGTTCAGGCGGGACGGGACGACGAAGTCGCGCGCGCCCTCGGGGGAGGTCGCGGTGAGGATCGGGGTCGCCATCTCGTTGAAGCCGAGGGCCACCATCTTGTGGCGGATCGCGGCGATCACGGCCGAGCGCAGCATGATGTTGCGGTGCATGCGCTCGCGGCGCAGGTCGAGGAAGCGGTACTCCAGGCGCCGCTCCTCGTTCACACCGTCGTCGGTGTTGATGGTGAAGGGCAGCGGGGCGGCCGCGCCCAGCACCTCGACCTCGGCGGCCTCGATCTCGATCTCGCCGGTGGGCAGGTCGGGGTTGACGTTCTCGGTGCCGCGGGAGACGACCTTGCCGTCGACGCGGACGACGGTCTCCTTGGAGAGCTTGTCCAGGACGGCGGCGGCTGCGGTGCCGGGACGGGCGACGAGCTGCGTGATGCCGTAGTGGTCGCGCAGATCGATGAAGAGGATGCCGCCCAGGTCTCGACGATTGTGCAGCCAGCCGCTCAGCCGGACGTCGGTGTTGACGTCAGAGGCGCGGAGCTCGCCGCAGGTGTGGGACCTGTACCGATGCATCAGTCATCCAGTTCTTCGCGATACCAGGGTGGATTCAACCCTCCCAAGGTTACCGTCCGGGACGGCGGCCGCGCTGGCGCGCCCGGCGGGCTCCGCGAACGGGCACGTCTCGGCGATGGTCCCGGCGACGACCTGTAAAGATGACCGGGTGCGCACCGAGGACGTCCTGGCCGCCATCGCGACGGGCCTGTGGCGATGGGACAACGCGTCCGGGAAGGTCAGCCTCGACGGCGAGGCCGCCCGGCTGCTCGGGCTGCCCGCCGAGCCGGCCGTGCTGCCGGAGGCGGCCGTGCGGTCCCGGTTCCACCCGGTGGACTGGAACGAGATCAACGGCATCGTCAACCTGGCGGTGGCCGAGGGCACCCTCGCCGAGGCCCGGCTGCGGATCATGGACGGGGACGGGCGGGTCCTGCGGACCGTGCGCAGCCGCTCCAAGCCGGTGCAGAACCGCTCCGGCGACGGCCGCCTCGACTACGAGCTGATCGGCACCATCCAGGAGATCGCCGAGCCCCAGCCCGGCACCACCGCCGCCCACACCACCGTCACCGGCGACTGGCGGCGTTCCCGCGAGGCGTTCCTGCTGGACGCGGGGCGGGCGCTGGCCGAGGCCCGGTCGACGGCCGAGGTGCTGCGGGTCGCCGCCTCGCTGTCGATGCCCGGCTTCAGCCCCGACGGGCTGGCGGTCTTCGGGGTGGCCGGGGACCGGCTGTCGGTCATCGGCCACCACGGGCACGGGCCGGGGGACGAGGGCCCCTTCGCGGACATGCGGCTGGACACCGACTACCCGGCGGCGGAGGTCGTCCGCACCGGCCGGGCGATCTACCTGCCCACCCCCGAGGACTTCCGGCGGCGCTTCCCGGCGACCTGGCCGCTGGCCCAGCGCTTCGGCCGGGCCTCCTGGGCCTTCGTGCCGCTGGTCGTGGCCGGGCGCACCATGGGTGCCTGGCTGGCCGCGTTCAAGCACCCGGTGTCCTTCTCGCCGGACGAGCGGTCCGTACTGACCACGGTGGCCCGGATGCTGGCCCAGGCGCTGCAGCGGGCCGGGGTGGCCGAGTCGGAGCGGGAGCTGTCGACCGGGCTCCAGCGGTCGATGATGCCGACGCTGGGCCCGGACATCCCCGGCATGCAGATCGCCGCGCGGTACGTGCCGACCGGCGGCGGGCTCCAGGTCGGCGGGGACTGGTACGACGTGATCCCGCTGCCGTCGGGCCGGTTCGCGCTGGTCATCGGGGACGTGCAGGGGCACGACGTGCGGGCCGCCGGACTGATGGGCCAGCTGCGGATCGCGGTGCGCGCGTACGCCTCGGAGGGTCACCGCCCGGACGCCGTGCTCTCCCGGGCCTCCCGGTTCCTGGCCGGGCTGGGGTCCGCGGCGCAGGGCACCGGCTCGTACGGCGGCCCGGACTCCGGGCCCGATCCCGATCCGGACGGCGACGCCGACGCGGGCTTCGACTTCCGGAGCCCGCGCTTCGCGACCTGCCTGTACGTGGAGTGCGATCCGGAGACCGGGTTGCTGGAGGTGGCCCGGGCCGGGCATCCCGACCCGGCGATCCGGATGACGGACGGCACCGTGCTGATGCGGCCGACCGCCGGGGGCCTGCCGCTGGGCATCATCCCCGACACCGACTACCCGACGACCCGGTTCACGCTGGAGCCGGGCGAGACGATGCTGCTGTGCACCGACGGGCTGATCGAGACCGGCGGGCACGACCTGGACACGGGCTGGGCGCGGCTGCGGGCGGTCCTGGAGTCCGGGACGCACGGGGCTGCTCACGGGACGGACGGGACGGACAGCCTGGAGAAGCTGGCCGACCTGCTGGTGCAGGCGGTGCACGGGCCGTCCTCGCACCACACCACCGGCCCGCTCGCCGACCGACGCGAGGACGACATAGCGCTCGTCCTGCTGTGCCGGGAGGGCGCGGGCCGCGGCTGCGGGGCCCCACTGCGGCACCCGGACCGCCCCACGCGCCGCACGGTGCTGACCGTGGCGCAGGCGGAGCCGGCCCGGATCGCGGGCGCCCGCCGGCAGATCCGGGAGCTGCTGCACGACTGGGCGGACCCCGAGCAGGTGGACTCGGCGGTGCTGATGGTCTCCGAGATGGTGACCAACGTGCTCGTGCACACCGACGGCGACGCGCTGCTGGTCGCGGAGGCGGTGGGCGAGCTGGGCGGGCGCAGGCTGCGGATCGAGGTGGCGGACTCCAGCGACGAGCTGCCGCACATGCGGCATCCGGGCGAGATGGCGTCGAGCGGCCGCGGTGTGCTGCTGATGGAGATGCTGGCGGACGCGTGGGGCGTCGACCCGCGCGGCGAGGGCAAGTCGATCTGGTTCGAGCTGCACGAGCGGTCGACGCCGGAGTCCGACTGACGCACGGTCGACCCCGGAGTCCGGCCGACGCACGGTCGACGCCGGGACCCGGCTGGCGCACGGTCAAAGACGGTGGTGCGGCCGGCGAGCGGTCTGCGCCGGAGTCAGGCCGGCGCGTGGTTGGATGACCGCGTGCCCAGCTCCTCCCTGCTGCCCGAGCCCGCACGCCGCCTCGCCGCCTGGTGCGTGGTCGTCCTCCTCGTCACCGGTGTGGCCGCGGTCGGGGTCTGGCTGTGCATCGTCTTCAAGACCGCCGTCACCCCGGTCCTCCTCGCCCTCCTCGGCACGGCCCTGCTGGGGCCGCTGCACCGGCGGCTGGTCCGGATGAAGGTCAATCCGTCGCTCGCCGCGGCGCTCACCTGCCTGGCCGTGCTCGCGGTGGCCGGCGGGGCCACGTACATCATCGTCTCGGCGCTCCTCAACACCGGCGACCAGATCATCAGCGCCCTGCGGCGGGCCGGCGAGGACCTCGCCGGGCACTTCGGCGCCGCCGGGACCTCCCTGGAGGACCTGGCCTCCAACTCCAAGGACCTGCTCGCCAAGTTCGGCGGGACGGCCGCCTCCGGAGTCATCGCCGGCCTCAGCGTCGTCGCCGAGGTGATGGCCATGGCCGCCCTCGCCCTGCTGCTGATGTTCTTCTTCCTGCGCGACGCCCCACGGGCCGCCGCGGCCCTGCACGGGCTCGGCCCCCGCGGGAGGGGCGAGGTCGTCGAGGCGATGGCCCGGCGCGCCTTCGACGCCGTCGAGGGCTTCATGCGCGGCACCACCTTCATCGCCCTGATCGACGCCGTCCTCATCACCGTGGGCCTGCTGGTGCTCCGGGTGCCCGGCGCGGTCGGGCTCGGCGCCCTGGTCTTCCTCGGCGCGTACATCCCCTACCTGGGCGCCTTCCTGTCCGGCGCGCTGGCCGTCCTCGTCGCGTTCGCCGACCGGGGCTGGGTCATCGGCCTGTGGGTCGTCGCCCTCGTGGTCGCCGTACAGCTGGTGGAGGGCCACTTCCTCCAGCCGGTGATCCAGAGCCGGACCGTGCAGATGCACCCGGCGGTGGTCATGCTGGCCATCACCGCCGGCGCCAGCGTGGCCGGGATCCTCGGGATGCTGCTCTCGGTGCCGCTGGCCGCGGCCGCGTTCGGCATGGTGTCGGAGCTGCGGGCGCGCCGTCCGGGAAGCCGGCGCGGCGAGCGGCCGGAGCAAAACGAGTAGCGGGTGTTTCCGGACAACCGCGAAGCGGTTCCCGATCATCCATTAGCGGAGGAGCCCGGGCTGTCGATTTCTCGCCGCCCGCGTTTTCCAGCGCAAACACCGAAAGGGATCTGAAGACTCCGGGGAATCGTTCGACCGATCCGATACGGAGCATTCAGGCTGCTCTCGGCCACCCGGCCGAAACCCCCTGGTACGGGATTGCCGTTCGTGCCATCGTCTTTCACTGGACCGGGGGGACCAGCTCAGCGCTTGCCGCTGACGGCGGTACTGGCTCTTCCTCTCGGCTGCACCACGACGTGTCCGCTCAGAAGAGGAGACAGCGTGCGCAAGGCAGCAAGGTTCACCGCGGTCGGGCTCTCCGCCGCCGCGATCGTTCTGGGATCCGTCACCGTCGCCCACGCCGGCGACTACACCGAGGACGGGGTCCGCATCCGTTCCAACTCCACCACCTCGTCCACGACCCTGGGCCTCGGCTACAGGAGCCACACGATCACGCCCATCTGCTACAAGTCGGGCACCGTGATCAACGGCAACCAGTGGTGGGACAAGCACCGCAACAACAACACCAGCGTCACGGGCTACAGCTCGATGACCCTGCTCAGCAAGTGGGCCGCGAACCACTGCTGATCGGTGCTCGGATCCGCCCGGGGCCGGGACCGCTGGAATCGGTCCCGGCCCCGGGTGTGCCGGGCAGTGTACGACCACCAGTCCCACCATCGAAAGGCTGATCGTGCACCACGCACGCCCACGGCTGCCCCTGGCCCTGACCGCCGCCGCCGTCGCGGTGGCGGTCGCGGCGCTCGGCGCCTGCAGCGGCCCGTCGACGGAGAAGACGGGCGGGGCGGCCTCGACCGGGGGCGAGCCGCCGGTGAAGGTCACCCCGCAGCCCGACCCGGCGAACGCGGCCCTCCCACTGGACGCCTACGGTTTCGACAAGAGCCAGCAGAAAGTGCTCCAGCAGGCGCAGGACATCCTTACCGAGGCCTGTATGCGCCGTATCGGATTCGCCTCCTTCAAGAATTCGAGTACGTACGTCGCCGACCCGGACACCCGCCGGAGCACGAGCGGAATCGGCCTCGTGGACGCCGAATCGGCAAAGAAATACGGTTATCGCACGGGCGAATTGCCGAAACGCGAGGCGGGCGCCGCGGCCCAGCGCGACCCGAGCGAAACGGCCGCCCTGTTCGGCCCGCAGGACGGCGCCCCCGCACACCCGGGCGCCCCGGAGGGCGGCTGCGCGGGCGAGGCCGCCCGCAAGCTCTACCCGAAGGGCGCCAAGGGCGGCTCCGCGACCCCCGCAGGGAACGGCCTGGTCGACGAGCTCACACAGCAGGCCGGTGACCGGGCGCGCGGCGACAGCAGGGTCACCGCGGCCATCGCCCAGTGGAGCTCCTGCATGCGCGACGCGGGGTTCCAGGTGAAGACGCCCTGGGAGCTCCAGCAGATGGAGGGCACCCGCTGGACCGGGCCGGTCACCAGCGAGGAGATCACCGCCGCGACGACGGACGTGTCCTGCAAGCAGAGGACGAAGCTCTCCGACACCTGGACCGCCGTCCTGACCGCCTACCAGAACGGCCTGGTCGAGAAGCACAAACAGGACCTGGACCAGGAGAAGAAGCACCTCGGCGAGCAGGTGGCGTTCGCCGAGAAGGTCCTCAAGGACGGCGCGGCATGAGGCTCCGCCGGGCGGCGCGCGCCCTGTCCGCCGCTGCGGCGGCCCTGGCGTCCGTCCTGGTCGCCGGATGCGACACCACCCCGTCGCCCTCCACCGCGGAGGGCACGACGGCGGCCGCGGCGCCCGCGCTGCAGCCGCCGAGCCCCGAGGTGCGGCAGGCGTACGACACCTACTGGGCGACCTGGCTCGCGGCGAACCGCACGCCCGACCCGCAGGACCCGGCCATCGAACGGGTCGCCACCGGGAACCAGTTGCAGGAGCTGCGCGACAACCTCGCCCATTCCAGATCCGCGGGACAGGTCCTCCTCGGCGAGGTGGGCCACCGGATCGACGGAGTGGAGAGCCCCGGGCCCCGGTCGCTGGTGCTGCACGACTGCGTGGACCTGGACCGCTGGCTGATCCACGACGCCAGGACCGGCGAGCGCATCGACCAACTGGAGGACAAGCCCTCGCAGATGGGCGCCTTCACGCTGACCCGGGACAGCGACGGCGGCCCGTGGCGGGTGAGTTCCCTCCAGGTGATCGGCGAGAACTGCTGAGCGACGAAACGGGTTTCACGTGAAACATCAACAGCCGCCGGAGCCGGTCGTGGCGGACGAGCCCGACGAGGCCGCTGCCTCGGGGGACGAGCCCGACGCGGCAGGGGCCTCGGGGGACGAGCCCGACGAGGCCGCTGCCTCGGGGGACGAGCCCGACGAGGCCGCTGCCTCGGGGGACGAGCCCGACGCGGCAGGGGCCTCGCTGGGCCGTCGGCGCCGCATCCTGACCTGGGTCGTCGCCGGCGCCGTCGCCCTGACCGGGGCGGGCATCGCGGTCGCCGCCACCATCCGCTCCCCCGCCCAGGTCGCCGCCGACGCCGCCCCGCCGCCAGCCTCGGTGCTCGCCGACCGGGTCGAGCGTCGGGTGCTCACCTCCTCCGTGGTCGTCCGCGGCACGGTCGCCGCCGAGCAGACACTGGCCGTGTCCCCGGGCGCGGGGGCCGCCGCGGCCGCCGGCACGGGCGGCAAGCCCGTGGTCACGCGGATCAACAAGCAGCCCGGAGCGTCCGTCCAGGCGGGCGAGGTACTGGTCGAGGTGTCGGGGCGGCCCGTGTTCGCGCTGGCCGGCGCCCTACCCGTGTACCGGGACCTGAAGCCCGGCGCCACCGGCAAGGACGTGGGGCAGCTCCAGGCGGGGCTCAAGGCGCTCGGGCACCCCACCGGCAAGGACCCCTTGGGCACCTACGGCGCCGGCACCAAGGCGGCGGTCACCGCGCTCTACGCCGCGCTGGGCCACACGCCCCGCCCCGCCGACCCCGGGGACGCGGAGAAGCTCCAGGCGGCGGAGGACGCGGCCGACACCGCGCAGCGGCAGGTCACCACGGCCAAGGCCGCCCTCGCCAAGGCCACGTCGGGCGCCGGCGCGGACACCGCGGAGGCGCAGCAACAGCTCGCCTTCGCCCAGGCCGACCTGGCCAAGGCCACCGGCCGGCTGGAGGCGGCACGGTCGGCCTCCGGCCCGATGGTCCCGGCGGACGAGCTCGTCTTCGTCAAGGGCTTCCCGGCGCGCGTGGACGCGGTCAAGGCGGCGGTGGGCGAGCCGGCCCCGGAGGGGCTGCTGACCCTGTCCGCGGGCGCGCCGGTGATCCGCTCCTCCCTCCCGGCCCACCAGAAGGACCTGGTCAAGGCCGGGATGAAGGTGGAGGTGCTGTCGGAGGCCACCGGGCTGACCGCCACCGGGACCGTCGCCTCGGTGGCCACCGCCCCGACCCCGGCGACCGGCGGATCAGGGGCGTCCGGGCCCGGGGCGGGCGCCCCGGACGGGGCAGGCTCCGGCGGGAACGCCCCGGGCGGGGGCGCGGACGCCGGCGGGTACGCCCTGACGGTCACCCCGGACCTGGCGCTCGACGCCCGCCTCTCGGGGCAGGGCGTACGGCTGACGGTGACGGCCGCCTCCTCGGGCGAACCGGTCCTGGTCGTGCCGCTGTCCGCGGTGTCGGCGGGGGCCGACGGGCGGACCACGGTCACGGTGCTCGGCAAGGACCCGGCCGCGGCGGGCGAGCGGCGGCGCGTCGAGGTCCGGGCGGGGATGTCCGCCGACGGGATGGTCCAGGTCGAGCCGCTCGGCGGCGGTGCGCTCGCCGACGGGGACCGGGTCCTGGTCGCCCAGGCGAAGCCGTGACCGCGCCCGGGCCCACCCGAGGCCCTTCGGACGCGGACCGTTCGGACCCGGGCACCGCTGCCGCAGACCCCATCGCCGCGGAGGCCCCCGCCGCGGGCCCTGCGCCGGTCGTCCGGTTCGAGGGCGTCGGGCTCACCTACCCCGGCCCGCCGCCCGTCGAGGCGCTGCGGCCCTGCGAGCTGACGGTGGAGCGCGGCGAGTACGTCACCGTCGTCGGCCCCTCGGGCTCCGGGAAGTCGACGTTCCTGAACGTCGCGGGTCTGATCGACGCCCCCACCGCCGGCCGCTACCTGCTCGACGGCATCGACACCGGCGCCCTGCGCGACCGCGACCGCACGGCCCTGCGCGGGCAGCGCATCGGGTTCGTCTTCCAGTCCTTCCACCTGCTGCCGCACCGCAGCGCACTGGAGAACGTCCTCCTCGCGATGGTCTACAACGGCGTCCCGCGCGGACAGCGCACCCGCCGGGCCCGTACGGCGCTGGAGCGGGTCGGCCTCGGCCACCGCAGCGGCCACCTGCCGACCCGGATGTCCGGCGGCGAGCGCCAGCGCGTGGCCATCGCCCGCGCGCTGGTCTCCGAGCCCTCGCTGCTGCTGTGCGACGAGCCGACCGGCAACCTGGACACGGCGACCGCCGGCGCCGTCCTGGCCCTGCTGGACGAGTTGCACGCCGACGGGCTGACCCTGCTGGTCATCACGCACGACCCGCACGTCGCGGCGCGGGGCCGGCGCACGGTGGCCATCCGCGACGGGGTGCTGAGCGAGGTGGTCCCGGCATGAGGCGGCCCCGCGGGAGCACCGGCCGGTGGCGCGGGAGACGCGGCACGGACGGCGCGACCCCGGCCGTCGTCCCGTCCCGGCTGTCGGCGCGGGACCTGCTGTCCGAGGCGCTCGCCGGAATGCTCCAGCGGCCCGCCCGCTCGGCGCTCACGGGCCTCGGCACGGTCCTGGGCGTCGGCACGTTCGTGGCGATCCTGGGCCTGACGGCCACCGCGTCCTCGCAGATCGACGGCCGCTTCAACGCCATGACGGCCACCGAGGTCGGCGTCCGGGACACCGCGGGCGGCGGGGACCCGCAGCTCGCCCGGCAGGTGCCCAACGCCTTCCCGAAGGACGCCGACGCCCGGGCGGGCGCCCTCAACGGGGTCAGCGCCGCCGGGGTGTTCTGGCCGGTGCCGCTCGGCACGACGACCGTACGGTCCGCCCCGGTCGCCGGGGCCACGGGCGAGCGGATCCCGGTCGTCGCCGCCTCCCCCGGCATGCTGCGCGCCGCCGGGCTCTCGCTCGGCGCCGGCCGGGCCTACGACGCCTTCCACGACGGACGCGCCGAGCAGGTCGCGGTGGTGGGCTCGGCGATGGCGGCCCGGCTGGGCATCACCACGCTGGAGAGCCGCCCCGCGGTGTTCATCGGCGACCACCCGTTCACCGTGATCGGCATCGCGGACGGCGCCGAGCGCAAACCGGACCTGCTGCTGTCGGTGATCGTGCCCCGGGGCACCGCGGAACGCCTGTGGGGGCCGCCCGACAACGCCCAGCGGGCCGCGATGCTGGTGGTGACCGAGCTGGGCGCGGCCCGGCAGGTGGCCTCCGAGCTGCCGCTCGCGCTGCGCCCGGACCACCCCGACTGGCTGACCCCGGCGCCACCACCGGACCCGCGGACGCTGCGCACCGCAGTGACCTCCGACCTGGACCAGCTGTTCCTGCTGCTGGCCGCGATCTGCCTGGTCATCGGGGCGGTGGGGATCGCGAACACCACCCTCGTCGCCGTCCTGGAGCGGACCGGGGAGATCGGGCTGCGCCGGGCCCTGGGCGCGCGCGGGCGGCACATCACCGCCCAGTTCCTGGCCGAGTCGGCCGCGCAGGGCACGGTCGGCGGCCTGGTCGGCACCACGCTGGGCACCCTGACGGTGGTCGGGGTGTCCGCGCTGCGCGACTGGACCCCGGTGATGTCACCGCTGACGGTCGCCGTGGCGCCGCTGATCGGCCTCGTCACCGGGGTCCTCGCCGGGCTGTACCCGGCCTGGCGGGCCTCCCGCACCCAGCCCGCCGAGGCGCTGCGCCGCTGAACGCTCCGCGGAAACCGCCGCGACGGGCCGGCGATCGTCTGCGGGCCCGTCGCGGCTGGTCGCGCAGTTCCCCGCGCCCCTTTCGGGGCGCTGCCGAACCTCGGCCGACACCACCCCAACCGGTCAGGAGTGCTGCTCCGCGGTGCTCGTGCGCTCCCGGGCGGTGGTGGGGATGGTGCCCAGTCGGCCCGCCTGGAAGTCGTCGAACGCCTGCTGGAGCTCCTGGCGGCTGTTCATGACGAACGGCCCGTAGTGCGCCATGGGCTCCCGGATCGGGCGACCGCCCAGCAGGACGATCTCCAGGTCCGGGGTGTGGGAGTCCTGGGAGGCCTCCGCACGGAAGGTGAGGGAGCCGCCCTCGCCGAACACCGCCGTCTGCCCGGTCTCGATCGGCCGCCGGTCGGTGCCGACGCTGCCGCGCCCGGCCATGACGTACGCGAGGGCGTTGAAGTCCTCGCGCCACGGCAGGGTGATCTGGGCGCCGGGCCGGACCGTCGCGTGGATCATCGTGATCGGGGTGTGGGTGATGCCCGGGCCGCTGTGGCCGTCGATCTCACCGGCGATCACGCGGAGCAGGGCGCCGCCGTCGGGGGTGGTCAGCAGCTTGACCTTGCCGCCGCCGATGTCCTGGTAGCGCGGGGGCATCATCTTGTCGGAGGCCGGCAGGTTCACCCACAGCTGGAGGCCGTGGAAGAGCCCGCCGCTGACGACGAGGGACTCCGGCGGGGCCTCGATGTGCAGCAGGCCCGCGCCGGCGGTCATCCACTGGGTGTCACCGCCGTTGATGACTCCGCCGCCGCCGTTGCTGTCCTGGTGGACGAAGGTTCCGTCGATCAGGTACGTGACCGTCTCGAAGCCGCGGTGCGGGTGCCAGGGGGTGCCCTTGGGCTCGCCCGGCGCGTACTCCACCTCGCCCATCTGGTCCATCATGATGAACGGGTCGAGGTGGCGGTAGTTGATGCCGGCGAAGGCGCGGCGCACCGGGAAACCCTCGCCCTCGAAGCCGCTCGGCGCGGTCACGACGGCCAGCACCTTACGGGCGGCGGTCTCCTGGGACGGCTCTGCGACGCGGGGGAGCGTCAACGGGTTCTCGACAGTCACTGCAGGCATGGTCGGCCTCCTTCTGCTCCGAGTTTAGTTGAAACCCGAACTTTCTGCCACCCGCCTCAACGGAACCGGCCCCGGGGACATTCCCCGGGGCCGCACTGCTCCGAACCCGCCGGTCGGATCGCCGGCCGGTCGGCCGGTCAGGGCCCGATGCGGACCGAGTTGATCGGCGTCAGGTTCTTGTCCATGTAGTGGCCGGCGGGCAGGTGGCCGGAGGAGCACCCTGCGCCGTTGTAGCCCGTGCAGGTCCAGAACTTCCAGCCGTCGGTCTGGTTGTTGAAGATCCGGTGGTTCCCGTACATGTCGGAGAGGTTGTGCCAGCCCGCGCTGTCCTCCTTCCAGATGATCGGCGAGTTCTCGCTGGTCGTCGCGTAGATGCACACGTAGCCCAGCGGGCAGTCCGACCAGGCCGCCTGGGCCGGGCCCGCGGCCAGCAGCCCGGCGCCCAGCGCCAGGGCGCCGGTGGCCGCCGCGGCGGCGAGCTTCGTGCGGATCGACATGCGTGCCATGCGTGTGTCCTCCTCGTCGTGGGAGCAGGAGGCGGATCCCCCGTCGTCGCGCGTCGCCGCGCCCGCCCCCTGCGGCACCGATCCTCGGTCGCGGACCGCCGCCCCCGCGATGGTTTCGGGCCCCGCCGAAACGTTCCCGCGCGGCGGTCAGCGGCCGCTGTGCAGGAGGTCCACGCCGAGCGCCGTGGCCGAGTGCAGGACGGCCTTGCCGTCGCGCTCGGTGGTGATCAGCCCGGCCGCGCGCAGGGTGCGGGTGTGCTCGGACACCGAGGGGAGGCTGATGTCGAGGTCCCGGGCCAGCTCGCTGGTGGTGCGCTGCTCCACCAGTTGCCGGAGCACGGCCGCCCGTGTCCGGCCCAGCAGTGCGTCCAGCGGCCCGGCCACCGCCCCGCCGGGCGCGACCAGCGGCAGCGGGGTCAGCGCCGGGTACAGCAGGACGTGCCCGCCCGAGGGGTGGCCGGCCAGCAGTGGGCGGCCCGTCCAGAACGACGAGGGCATCAGCACCAGCCCGCGGCCGCCCAGCCGGGCCTCGTAGTGCGGGGGTGCGGCCACCTCGAAGACCGTGCCGTTCCAGCCGGCCCGCGGGTGGAGGCCGGCGAGGCAGGCCCGGATGCCGTGGGCGGCGAGGAGCCGGGTGCGCCAGGCCACGTCGGCCTGGAAGGACTGCCGGATGCGCGGCCAGTGCGGGGCGACCACGGCCTCGTACGCGGATCGCAGCGCGCCGTCGAGCCGGGCCCACTCGTCCCGGTCCCCCGCCCACAGTGCGTGCAGCCAGGACGGTGAACCGGGCACCCGGGCCGCGGCGCGGTGCAGTTCCGCGCCGGTGAGGCGGCGGCCGGCCGCGGCGGCCACGTCGGCGAGGCCCTCGTCCAGGGTCCGGGCGTACGGCTCGACGAACGGCGGGTTGTCGCCGTCGGGCCGGAGCAGGTCGAACAGCGGCCGGGCCCGGCCGGGCAGCTCGCGCAGGGCCCGGGTGCGCCACCGGCCGAAAACCGCCGGTGCGTCGGTGCGCTGGACGGCGGTGAGGGCCAGCCCGAGCTCCACCAGTGGCAGCGGTTCGGGCGCGAAGGTCACCTGGAACAGGTCCTCGGCCGTGAAGTGCACCCTCAGCATCGCCCGCCCCCCGGCCGTGCGTCCGCCTCCGTACGCCCCCGTACGCCTTCTGCACGCGCCCCCGCGCGCCCCCACGCGCCGCCGCCCCGTGCGTGCCCGGGCGGCGTCCGCCGCGTCAGCCGTACATGCGGCGCATCGCGAAGTCGACCATCTGCTCCACGGCCTTCGCGTCGAAGACCATCCGGTGGTCGCCCTCCATGTCGAGGACGAAGCCGTACCCGGTGGGCAGCAGGTCGATCACCTCGGCGCCGGTGATGACGAAGTACTTGGACTCCTTGCCGGCGTACCGGCGGAGCTCCTTGAGCGTGGTGAACATGGGGATGACCGGCTGCTGCGTGTTGTGCAGCGCCAGGAAGCCCGGGGTGTCGCCGCGGGGGCAGTAGACCTTCGAGGTGGCGAAGATCTGCTGGAAGTCCTCGGCGGACAGCGACCCGGTCGTGAAGGCCCGCACCGCGTCGGCGAGCGACGGCGGCGAGGGCTCGGGGTACAGCGGCTGCTCGTACCCCGCCCCGGGCATGGGCTGCTGCGGCGGGGCGTACTGCTGCTGGGCACCCGGGTTCTGGTCGTAGCCGTACATGTCCGCCAGCCTACCGAGGGCGGGTGCCCGCCCAGCGCCCGGATCCGGTCAGAGGGTCCGCTTGATCCCGTCCACGAACGCCACCCAGGCCCCGGCCGTCACCACGACCACCGCCCCGCCCGACCTCTTGGAGTCCCGCACGGGCACCACCCCGGGCAGCCCGTCGGCGACCTCGACGCAGACCCCGCCGTCGGTGTTGCTGTGGCTGCTCTTGCGCCAGCGGGCCGACGCCAGGTCGATCTCAGTGCTTGCCATTCGGAAGTCCTCCGCGGGTAGCGACCCGACGGCCGGGGCTGCCCGCCGGGTTGCCGGGATCCGGTCAGGGTGCCTTGAGGGCCGCGACGAAGGGGACCCATGCGTCCGCGGTCACGATGATGACGCCTCCTTCAGGCCTCTTGGAGTCGCGCACAGGTACCAGCGTTGGTAGGCCGTCGGCGACCTCAAGACAGTCTCCGCCGGTGCCGTTGCTGTAGCTGCTCTTACGCCAGCATGCCGATGTCAGGTCAATCTCGGTGCTTTCCATGTCGAAAGTCCTCTGCAACTGCTTCGATCCTGGCCAGGGAAGCCTCAGGTGACAGCGCGGCAGCCCTCAGTAGATCGTATGACCTGCGGTACTCCTGAACGAGCGCTGGATAGTCGATGAGTTGCCCGCTGTGCAGGCTCTCGGTGTACACCACCGGTGGAGCGTCCGAGAACGTCATGATCTTTGCCATGCCCATCATGAACGGGTGGGCGGCCGAGGTTTCCGGGACGATCTGCAAAATGGAGCGAGTGCCGCGGACCGTTCCGGCGATGTGCTCCAATAACTCGGCCATCGCCTCAGCGGTCACGACCTGCCGACGAAGCAGCGATTCGTCCAGGATCACCCAGTACGCAGGGGGCCCGTCCCCGTCGAACAGCCGAGCCCGGGCCATGCGGGCATCGACCTTTTCCTCGACCTCGCTCTCGCGTGCCCGCGGCATGGCAGCTCGCGTGAGCGCCCGCGCGTACGGCGGTGTCTGCAGCAGCCCAGGAACGAGCATCGGCGCCCACTCCTCGATCGTCTCGGCGTACGGCTCCATCTCTGCCACGTCCGCGAAGTACTCCGCGTGCCCGGACTGCTTCGCCTTGCGCGCATCTTCACAGCGGCGCTCGAAAAAGCCGTCCGTGCCCAGCTTCGTGTCGACGTGCCGGGCCAGATCCAGCGGCATCCGGCGCTCGCCGCGCTCGATCTGGCTCAGGAACGGGACGCCCCGGAAGCTGCCTGCCGCCAGTTGCTCAAGCGTGAGCCCGGCAACCTCCCGCTTGTAGCGCAGCTCGGCGCCGTAGAACGACGGCACGTTCGCAGACGCGTCGGGGTTCTTGCGAGGGGGCACGACACCACCACCATTTGCCACTTGCCCAGCGCAACCAGAAGCCCTTCCCACGCTACGCCGAGCGACGCCAACCTGTAAGCGGTTCGTCACAGTCCGCACAGGAAGGCCCCCCATGAGCGACCCCGCCGCCGACCGCCAGGCGATCGACGCGCTGATCGAGTTGCGCGCCGCCCTCGCCGCGCACGGGATCACGCTGCCCTCCCTCGACCTCCACCTCCCCTCCTACGCCGGCACGTACGACACCCCGCCGCTGATCTGCCTCGGCAACTGCAACGTCGGCACCGCCGGCCGCCTCGCCGCCGCGCTCCGCGCCCACCGCCGGTGAGGCCGTTCACCGTGGGGCTGCCCGCCGTGCCGAAGGCGGTCCCGGAGCTCCGCCTCGCCGTGCGCGAGCACCTCGGCAGGCCGTGTCCCGAGCTCCAGCTCTGCGTCACGGAGCTGCTGACCAACGTGATCACCCACCTCGGGGAGGGCACCCCCGTCACCCTGCGCATCACCGGAAGGGCAACCCGTACGCGGGTCGAGCTCACCGATCCCGACCCGCAGAAGTGGCCCACGCCCCGCCGGGCGACCGGCACCGACGAGTCGGGGAGGGGGCTCGCCCTGCTGGACGCCGTGACGCTGCGGTGGGGCGTCGACCGGGGGGACGACGGCACCAAGACCGTGTGGTGCGAGTTTTGACCCTGGTCACAGTGCCCGGGCAAGGGGTTGCTTCTTATTACCGACGGGTAGCATCATGACGTTACCGATTGGTATGTACGAGGAACCCGTCTTCCCGAGCCTTAACGGAGCCGTCGCCATGGGGCACTACAAGTCGAATCTCCGCGACATCGAGTTCAACCTCTTCGAGGTGCTCGGCCGCGACAAGCTGTACGGCACCGGCCCGTTCGGCGAGATGGACACCGAGACCGCCAAGAGCATCCTGTCCGAGATCGCCCGCCTCGCCGAGAACGAGCTGGCCGAGTCCTTCGCGGACGCCGACCGCAACCCGCCGGTCTTCGACCCGGCCACCAACACGGCTCCGGTCCCGGCCTCCTTCAAGAAGAGCTACGACGCCTTCATGGAGTCGGAGTACTGGCGGCTCGGCCTGCCCGAGGAGATCGGCGGCACCACCTCGCCCCGCTCCCTGATCTGGGCCTACGCGGAGCTGCTGCTCGGCTCGAACCCGGCCGTGTGGATGTACGCCTCCGGCCCGGCCTTCGCCGGCGTCCTGCACACCGAGGGCAACGAGGCGCAGAAGCGCGTCGCGCAGATCGCCGTCGAGAAGCGCTGGGGCTCCACCATGGTCCTCACCGAGCCGGACGCCGGCTCGGACGTCGGCGCCGGCCGCACCAAGGCGGTCCAGCAGGCGGACGGCTCCTGGCACATCGAGGGCGTCAAGCGCTTCATCACGTCCGGTGAGCACGACATGGAGGAGAACATCCTCCACTACGTCCTCGCCCGCCCCGAGGGCCACGGCCCGGGCACCAAGGGCCTGTCGCTCTTCCTCGTCCCGAAGTTCGAGTTCGACTGGGAGACCGGCGAGCTGGGCGAGCGCAACGGCGTCTACGCGACGAACGTCGAGCACAAGATGGGCCTCAAGGCCTCCAACACGTGCGAGATGACCTTCGGCGACCAGCACCCCGCCAAGGGCTGGCTGATCGGCGACAAGCACGACGGCATCCGCCAGATGTTCATGATCATCGAGTTCGCCCGCATGATGGTCGGCACGAAGGCGATCTCCACCCTCTCCACGGGCTACCTGAACGCCCTGGAGTACGCCAAGGAGCGCGTGCAGGGCCCGGACCTGGCGAACTTCATGGACAAGACCGCGCCCAAGGTCACCATCACGCACCACCCGGACGTCCGCCGCTCGCTGATGACGCAGAAGGCGTACGCCGAGGGCATGCGTTCCCTCGTCCTCTACACGGCCTCCGTGCAGGACGAGATCGCGGTCAAGGAGGCGGCCGGCGAGGACGCCAAGACCCTGCACGGCCTGAACGACCTGCTGCTCCCGATCGTCAAGGGCTACGGCTCCGAGAAGGGCTACGAGCAGCTCGCGCAGTCGCTCCAGACCTTCGGCGGCTCCGGCTTCCTGCAGGAGTACCCGATCGAGCAGTACATCCGCGACGCCAAGATCGACACCCTGTACGAGGGCACCACCGCGATCCAGGGCCAGGACTTCTTCTTCCGGAAGATCGTCCGCGACCAGGGCGCCTCCCTGAACATCCTCTCCGAGGAGATCAAGAAGTTCCTCGCCCAGGGCGAGGGCGGCGAGGACCTGGCCGGCGCCCGCGACGCGCTCGCCAAGGCGGCCGTCGACCTCGAGGGCATCGTCGGCCAGATGATCACCGACCTCACCGCCACCGGCGAGGACGTCAGGAACATCTACAAGGTCGGCCAGAACACCACCCGCCTGCTGATGGCCTCCGGTGACGTGGTCGTCGGATACCTGCTGCTCAAGGGCGCGGCCGTGGCCGCCGAGAAGCTGGCGGCGGGCGCCACCGGCAAGGACGTCGCCTTCTACCAGGGCAAGATCGCGGCGGCGAAGTTCTTCGCCTCGCAGATGCTGCCGGGCGTCTCGGTGCAGCGCGCGCTGGCCGAGGCCGTCGACAACTCGCTGATGGACCTCGACGAGGCCGTCTTCTAGTCCCCGTCGGCGCACCCGGAGCGGGGGGGGGGGGGGGGGGGGGGGGGGGGGGGGGGGGTGGTTTTTTTTGAGCGTCTGGCCTCTCCGGTAGGGCAGAGGGGCGTCGTGCGGGA
>NZ_JBVHVT010000126.1:0-19202 GCF_055564695.1 Streptomyces sp. NPDC029014 | reverse complement strand
GGGGGACCCTGTGGGAGAGTAGGACGCCGCCGAACAATCATTGCGGGAAGCCCCGCACCAGCCCTTAGGGGCTCGGTGCGGGGCTTTTCTGCGTTTACGGGACGCGCGTGTAGACGCCGCTGTAGACTTGGGCCATGTCCGACGCCATGATCCGAGTGCCGGCTGAGGTACGCGATCGCCTTGCGGTCATCGCCGAGTCCCGCGGTATGTCCATCAGAGCCCTGGTCCAAGAATTTGCAGAGTCCACGTTGACCGCTGAGGAACGCCGTGAGCGGGCCGAACGGGCCCGCGAGTACATGGCTCAGCACTTCGGGGTTCGCGTGACCGACGAGGAGAGCGCGGAGATGGGGCGGAAGATCCGGGAAGCATTCGCACGCCGGCAGGGGAACGCTGCGTGATCCAGCATCATCTCATCCTGGACAGCCCATCGCTCCTCGCCTTAGCGGGCAACCGGCAGGTGTCGGCACTGATCCACCGCGCTTTCGTCGATGGCGACACCCGTGTGTGGGCTCCTGTCCTGGCGATTTTTGAAGCGGACCGGGAGCACCCGGGACTCGCGGAGCATGTGGGCCAGCTTGATGTCATCCATACGATCGACCTTGACTACGCGGCCATGCTGTCCGTGGCCCAGCTGTGCAGGGAAGGCGCGTCTGCGGGGACTGCGGCAGCAGTGTCAGCCGTGCGGAACTTCCCCGACTGGGGTGTTGACGCCCTGGTGGCGACGATCGAGCCCACGATGTACGAGCGCCACGGTGTGGGCGTGCTCGACCTCAATCGTTGACGTGAGCCTCCGGGGTCACAGGCGGCCGGCGGCCTTCAGGGACAGGTAGGCGTCGGCGAGGGCCGGGGCCAGGGTGTCCGGGGTGGCGTCGACGACGTGGACGCCGTGGCGGGACAGCTGGTCGGCGGTGCGGCGGCGCTGGGCCCGGGTCTGGGCGGCGGCCGCGGCCTCGTACACCGCGTCCAGGGTGCCGCGGGACCGGGCCATCTCCGCGATCTGCGGGTCGGCGACCGAGGCCAGCAGGACCGTGTGGCGCTGCGTGAGGCGGGGGAGGAGCGGCAGTAGGCCCTCTTCCACCGGGGCGGCGTCCAGGCTCGTCAGGAGGACCACCAGAGAGCGGCGTGGGGCGTTGCGCAGGACGGTGGAGACGAGGGTGCGGGCGTCGGTCTCGACGAGCTCCGGTTCCAGGGTGGCCATGGCGTTGACGAAGGCCGGGAGGATCTCGCCGGCCGAGCGGCCCTGGACCTGGGCGCGCGGGCGGCGGTCGTGGGCCAGCAGGTCCACGCGGTCCCCGGCCTTGGAGGCGAGGGCCGCGAGCAGCAGGGCCGCGTCCATGGCGGAGTCCAGACGGGGGGCGTCGCCGACGCGGCCGGCCGAGGTACGGCCGGTGTCGAGGCAGATCAGGATGTGCCGGTCCCGCTCCGGGCGCCAGGTGCGGACGGCGACCTTGTCCTGGCGGGCGGTGGCCCGCCAGTCGATGGAGCGGGTGTCGTCCCCGGGGACGTAGTCGCGGAGGCTGTCGAACTCGGTGCCCTCACCGCGGGTCAGCAGGCTCGTGCGGCCGTCCATCTCGCGCAGCCGGGCCAGCCGGGACGGAAGGTGCTTGCGGCTGGTGAAGGGCGGCAGGACCCGGACCGTCCAGGGGACGGTGTGGGTGCCCTGCCGGGCCAGCAGGCCGAGCGGGCCGTACGAGCGGACCGTGACGCGGTCCGCCCGCCGGTCGCCGCGGCGGGTCGGCAGCAGGCGGGTGGTCAGCCGGCGGCGTTCGCCGGGCGGGATCCGCACGGTGTGCCGGGACGCCTGCTGTTCCGTGCCGGGGAGCCAGCTGCTGGGTGGCCAGGCGTCGCGGATGCGGGCGCGCAGGGGGCGCGTACCGGGGTTGGTGACGGTGAGGTGGACCTCCGCCGGGTCGCCGAGGCGGACCGAGGTGTCGCCGGAGCGGGCCAGGACCAGCCGGCGGACCGGGGCCGCGAGGGCGTAGTCGACCGCGCAGGCCACGGCGAGGGGGGCGTTGACCGCGAGGATGCCCGTCCAGCTCGGTTCGAGGACGCCGACCGGGATGCTGCCGAGGGCCGCCAGCAGGGCGGTGCGGCCGGTGAGGGCGGCCATCAGCGGGGAACGGGGACGTGGGACAGGATCGCGGTGAGGACCGCGTCGGCGGTCACGCCCTCCATCTCGGCCTCCGGGCGCAGCTGGACGCGGTGGCGCAGCGTCGGCAGGGCCAGGGCCTTGACGTCGTCGGGGGTGACGTAGTCGCGGCCGGTGAGCCAGGCCCACGCGCGGGAGGCGGCCAGCAGGGCGGTCGCGCCGCGCGGGGAGACGCCGAGGGTGAGGGAGGGCGACTCGCGGGTGGCGCGGCAGACGTCGACGACGTACCCGGCGATCTCGGGGGAGACGGCGACGGCGGCGACCGCGTCGCGGGCCGCTTCCAGCTCGGCGGCTCCGGCGACCGCGCGGAGACCGGCAGCGGCCAGGTCGCGCGGGTCGAAGCCGGCGGCGTGCCGGGTCAGGACGCCGATCTCGTCCTCGCGGGAGGGCAGGGGGACGTTCAGCTTGAGCAGGAAGCGGTCCAACTGGGCTTCCGGGAGGGGGTAGGTGCCCTCGTACTCGACCGGGTTCATGGTGGCCGCGACCAGGAAGGGTTCGGGCAGGCGGCGCGGGGTGCCGTCGACGGTGACCTGGCGCTCCTCCATGGCCTCCAGGAGCGCGGACTGGGTCTTGGGCGGGGTGCGGTTGATCTCGTCGGCGAGCAGGAGGTTCGTGAAGACCGGGCCGTTCTGGAACGAGAACTCGGCGGTGCGGACGTCGTAGACGAGCGAGCCGGTGACGTCGCTGGGCATCAGGTCCGGGGTGAACTGGACGCGCTTGGTGTCGAGGTCGAGGGAGGCGGCCAGGGCCCGTACCAGGAGGGTCTTGGCGACGCCGGGAACGCCTTCGAGGAGGACGTGGCCGCGGCACAGCAGGGCCACGACGAGACCGGTGACGGCCGAGTCCTGGCCGACGACGGCCTTCCCGATCTCGGTGCGGATCGCTTCCAGCGAGGAGCGGGCGCTGTCCGTGGTGGCCGTCATGAGGTGCGGACCTCTCTTTCGAGGGCGTCGAGGTGGTCGGCGAGCGCGACGAGGGCCGCGTCGTCGGCGGGTGCGGTGCCGAAGAGGAGGGCGGTCAGGTCCCGGCCGGGGTCCGTGAGGCGGGCGGCGACGGCGGGGACGAGGACCGCGGGGTCGTGGGTGTGGGCGGACGCTACGCCGACCAGAGCGGCGAGGCGTTCGCGGGTGGCGGCGCGCAGCACGGAGGCGGCGCGGTCGCGGGCCGCGGTCTTGCGGTAGAGGCGGGCGCGGCCCTCGGTGGCCTCGGAGGCGCGGACGGCGACGGGCAGCCGCTCGGTGACGAGCGGGCCGAGGCGGCGGGCGCGCCAGAGGGCGGCGAGGGCGGCGGCGAAGAAGAGCTGGAGCAGGGCCCAGTGCCAGCCGGCCGGGATCAGCGAGAGGAAGGACTTCTCCTCGGTGTCGCCCTCCCTGAGCTCGGCCAGGGAGGGCAGGTACCAGACGAGGTCGGCGCGGGTGCCGAGGAGTTGGAGGGCGAGGGAGGCGTTGCCCTCGCGGGCCAGGTCCTCGTTGAGCAGGACGTGCTCGGAGCCGAGGACGACGGTGTCGCTGCCGGTGGTGCCGGTGGGGAGGACGAGGACGGTGGGGTGGCCGCCGCTGGGGTAGCAGCCGGTGGCACCGGACGCGGTGGTGTCGTAGCGGCGGCCGTTGCCGGTGTCGGCCGGGCCGGCGCCGGCGGCGGCGGGCAGGGCGCAGCCGGGGGCCGGGGTGCGCTCGTGGGCCTTGCCGGCGGTGTGGACGGCGGGGGCCAGGTCGGCCAGGGCGGGGTCGCCGGGGGCGAGGAGGACGGTGCGGCCGCCGGAGAGGTCGATGGCGGAGCGGATGCTGCGCAGTTGCCGGTCCCCGAGCAGGTCGGGGTCGGTGACCAGGAGGGTGGTGCTGGGGCCGGCGGCTTCGGCGGCCTCGTCGGCGGTGGTGACGACGCGGGTGGTGACGCCGCGGGCGCGCAGGAGTTCGGCGACGGCGCGGCTGCCCTCGGGGGCGGGGGAGCGGGGGTCGAGGCGGCCGTGGTGGGTGCCGGAGGAGAGCGCGGCGAGGGTGACGGCGGCGGTGAGGAGGACGGCCAGGGCGATGAGGAACCCGCGGGCGCGGCGCCACACTTCGGCGGGAGTGCTGCCGGCGGCGGCGGTGGGCCGGGGTGCGGGAGCGCCGGCCGTACCGGGGGCGGTGCCCGGGGTGCCGGGGGTGCCCGTGGCGGGGTCGGGGGCCGGGCCGCCAGCCGCCGGGGTCGGGATGGGGGCGGTCATGCCGGGGGTCCCGTCAGGAGCGGCTTCGTGCGGGCCAGGGTGAGGTCGAGGGCGCGCAGGCGGGCGTAGGTGTCGGCGTCGGCGGTGCGGCCGCCGTAGGTGACGTCGTCGAAGGTGCGGGCGGCTGCGCGCAGGTCGGCGGCGTGGCCGGGGAGGGTCCGGGCGGCCTCGGCGGCGGCCTCGTCGGCGGTGCGGCCGGGGCGCGGGTCGAGGAGGGTGCGCTCCTCCAGGGAGCGGACGACGGCGCGCATGCGCTCCTGGACGGCGTCGTTCCACCGGCCTGCGGCGGCGTGGGCGTCGGCGGCGGTGCGGTGGTCGTCCGCGGTGGCCGGGCCGTCGTCGAAGAGGGCGGCCCCCTGGGTGGCGGTGCGGCGCGGGGCGCCGAGCCGCCACCACAGGGCGGCGAGGACGAGGGCGGCGAGGACGACGATGGCGACCAGGCCGAGGGTGCCGCCCGGGGTGGCGCTCCCGGCCTGGTCGAAGAGGCCGCCGACCCACTCCCAGAAGCGGTCCAGGGCGCGCTGGAGCAGCCCGGGGTCGTCCTGGTGGTAGAGCTGCTTGGACAGCTCGCGTTCGGCCGCCTCGCGGGCGGGCTCGCGCGGTGTCGTCACCGGCGGCGTCGGTTCTCCCCGTACGAGCGCCGCGGTGCGTGTGATGAGGTCCCCCCTCCCCGTCATCGCCGGGTCAGCCTCCGGTGGGCGGGACCGTGGGCGTGGCGTCCGTGCCGTAGTTCTCCAGGCCGGCGGCGCGGGCGAGCTCCAGGTCGAGGGCCTCGCGGCGGATGCGCTGGTCGACGTAGAGCAGGACGGTGACGCCGGACTGCATGGGCAGGGTGATGGTCTGGGCGATCACCGAGGCGATGCCGAGGACGACGAGGAAGGTCCAGTCGTCGAGGAGGGTGCCGTCCTCGAAGCCGCTGAACCCGTTGCCGGAGAGGGCGGCGCCCACGAAGGCCAGCGGGTAGATGATCACGGCGGCGACGAAGCCGGTGATCAGCGCGGTGAGGGCGGTGATGCCGAAGATGCGCCACCAGGAGCCGTGGACGAGCTTGGAGGAGCGGCGCAGGGCGGTGGGGATGCTGCTCTTCTCCAGCATCAGCGCGGGCGAGGCCAGGCTGAACTTGATCCCCAGCCAGAGCAGCAGCGGGATCGCGGCCAGGACGCCGAGCAGGGCGAGGCCGAAGCTGCGGGCGAGGAGGGCGGGCAGGAGCAGCACGGTGACGAGGACGGCCGCGGCCACGCCCAGCAGCAGGGTCAGCCCGAGCAGGTGCGGCAGCCGGGGACGGGCGTCGCGCCAGGCCTCGGCGACGGTGGAGCTGCGGCCGAGCACCGCCCGGCTGAAGACCATCGTGAGCAGGGCGGTGGCGAGGATGCCGGCGATGAACTGGACGAACAGGCTGGCGCTGCTGGACAGCAGGCTGGCGCCCATGGCGTCGAGGAGCGCGGCCGGACCGGCGCCGGGGTCCGGGGTGGGCAGGTCGGCCAGTGCGTACTTCTTCACGACGAGGTCGACGACCTGCACGATCGTCGCCACGACGAGGGAGATCGACAGGACCGAGCGCCACTGGCCGCGCATGGTGGCGACGGCGCCGTCGAGGATCTCGCCCATGTCGAGGGGGCGCAGCGGGATGGTGCCCGGCTTGGCGGCCGGGGGCTTGCCCCAGTAGCCGGGGCCGCCGGGTCGGCCGTACTGGCCGCCGTACGGGGCCTGCGCGCCGCCGTACGGGGCCTGCGGGCCGGCGGCGGGGCCTGCGGAGGAGGCCCAGCTGCGCGGGCCCGGGGCGGGCTGCTGAGGGGCCGGGGCCGGGGCGGGGGCGGCGGGTCGGGCCGGCTGGGGTGCGCCGGGGCTCTGCCACTCGCCGGGCGGCGGCTGCTCGGCGGACCACTTCTGGCCGCCGGCGGGCGGCCGGGCGGCGGTGTCGCCGTCCTGCGGGCCCTCGCCCCGCTGCTGACCGTCGGGTGCACCAGGCCGCTCGCCGTCGGACGGAGAGGGTCCGGGCACGGCCCGGCCCGGAAAGTCGTTCATCGTCGCTCCTTCACGTGCACCTGGTGGGGCGGGGGCGCTGGTCGGCTGCCATCGTGCCACGTGGGAACGGTGCGCGGACCGGCCGTCCCCCGCCGATCTGCGCCGGTCCGCCTTCAATTGTCGCCCTGCTCCGGGGCAGACTGGTCGGTGCCCTCCCCACGCAGGTTCGAGGGTCGATTTCCAGCCCTTTTGGCTGTGGGACAGCTCACCGCCGGGTAACGATTGGCTAATGGGATGATGTCAAGCATGAAGGGACGCGTCCTTGTCGTCGACGACGACACCGCACTGGCCGAGATGCTCGGCATCGTGTTGCGTGGAGAAGGTTTCGAGCCGTCGTTCGTAGCGGACGGTGACAAGGCATTGGCTGCCTTCCGTGAGGCCAAGCCGGACCTGGTGCTGCTGGACCTCATGCTGCCCGGACGGGACGGCATAGAGGTGTGCCGGCTGATCCGGGCCGAGTCCGGCGTGCCGATCGTGATGCTCACCGCGAAGAGCGACACGGTGGATGTCGTCGTGGGTCTGGAGTCCGGGGCCGACGACTACATCGTCAAGCCGTTCAAGCCGAAGGAGCTGGTCGCCCGTATCCGGGCGCGCCTGCGCCGGTCGGAGGAGCCCGCCCCCGAGCAGCTCACCATCGGTGACCTGGTCATCGACGTGGCGGGGCACTCGGTCAAGCGGGACGGCTCCTCCATCGCGCTGACCCCGCTGGAGTTCGACCTGCTGGTCGCGCTCGCGCGCAAGCCCTGGCAGGTCTTCACCCGTGAGGTGCTGCTGGAGCAGGTGTGGGGCTACCGGCACGCCGCGGACACCCGCCTGGTCAACGTGCATGTGCAGCGGCTGCGCTCCAAGGTCGAGAAGGACCCGGAGCGCCCTGAGATCGTCGTGACGGTGCGCGGTGTCGGCTACAAGGCAGGACCGAGCTGACGTGAAGTCCGGCAGGCCGCGGGGCGGCTCCCGCTGGGGGGCCCTGCGGGCCGGCCGGCTGCTCCAGGACGGGGCGCCCGGCGGGCCTGTGCTGCGGTTGTTCGTACGACTGGTGCGGCGGCCGCTGCTGCCGGCTGTCCGGCTGTGGCGGCGCAACATCCAGCTGAGGGTCGTCGCCGCGACGATGCTGATGTCGCTGGCCGTGGTGCTGGCGCTGGGCTTCGTCGTGATCGCGCAGGTCAGCAAGGGCCTCCTCGACGCGAAGGAGGAGGCTGCGCAGAGCCAGGCCGCCGGCGGGTTCGCCGTCGCGCAGGAGAAGGCCAACACGCCCGCGACCGTGGACGGGCCCGACGTCACCGACAACAAGGTGGGCCGGGACGCCAGTACCTGGATGAACTCGCTGGTCAAGCAGCTCGCCAGTGGTGGCCAGACCGCGTTCGAAGTGGTCGCCCTCGGGGCCGGCACGGGCAGTGGCTCCGGGACCGGCGCCGGGACGACCGGTGCGGGCGCGGGCACCGGCACGCAGCCGGGCGGTGCGGGCGCGTCGGGCGTCAAGGGGGCCCGTGCCTCCGGCAACGTCGACCCGACCGCGAGCATCCCGCCGCAGCTGCGCAAGGCCGTCAACCACGCCACCGGCACGTTCAAGACGTTCTCGCAGATCAAGTACACGGACGGGGCGGGCGGCAAGTCGCCCGAGCCGGCGCTGGTCGTGGGCAAGCGACTCACCGACATCAACGGCGACCCGTACGACCTGTACTACCTCTTCCCGCTGACGCAGGAGGAGGAGTCCCTCAACCTGGTCAAGTCGACGATCGCCACCGCCGGCCTGTTCGTCGTGGTGCTGCTCAGCGCCATCGCCTGGCTGGTCGTGCGGCAGATCGTGACCCCGGTGCGGATGGCCGCGGGCATCGCCGAGCGGCTGTCGGCCGGGCGGCTGCAGGAACGGATGAAGGTCACCGGCGAGGACGACATCGCGCGCCTCGGCGAAGCCTTCAACAAGATGGCGCAGAGCCTCCAGGTCAAGATCCAGCAGATGGAGGACCTGTCGCGGATGCAGCGCCGGTTCGTCTCCGACGTCTCGCACGAGCTGCGCACCCCGCTGACGACCGTCCGCATGGCCGCCGACGTCATCCACGACGCCCGGGTCGACTTCGACCCGGTGACCGCCCGCTCCGCCGAACTGCTCGCCGGCCAGCTGGACCGCTTCGAGTCGCTGCTGGCGGACCTGCTGGAGATCAGCCGGTTCGACGCGGGCGCGGCGGCGCTGGAGGCCGAGCCCGTCGACCTGCGCGACGTGGTCCGCCGGGTCGTGGAGGGCGCCGAGCCGCTCGCCGAGCACAAGGGCACCCGGATCCGGGTCCTCGGCGACACCCAGCCGGTGATCGCCGAGGCCGACGCCCGGCGCGTGGAGCGGGTGCTGCGCAACCTCGTCGTCAACGCCGTGGAGCACGGCGAGGGCCGCGACGTGGTGGTCCGGCTCGCGTCCGCGGGCGGGGCCGTCGCCATCGCCGTACGCGACTACGGCGTCGGCCTCAAGCCCGGCGAGGCCACCCGGGTCTTCAACCGCTTCTGGCGGGCGGACCCGGCGCGGGCCCGCACCACCGGCGGCACCGGCCTGGGCCTGTCCATCGCCGTCGAGGACGCCCGGCTGCACGGCGGCTGGCTCCAGGCCTGGGGCGAGCCCGGCGGCGGCTCCCAGTTCCGGCTGACCCTGCCGCGGACCGCCGACGAGCCGCTGCGGGGCTCCCCGATCCCGCTGGAGCCCGAGGACTCGCGGGCCAACCGGGCCAAGGCCGCAGCCGACGCCGCGGCCGCCGCCTCCGGCACCGCCGGCGGCGGGTCGCAGCCCGGCTCCGGCGCTGGCCGGGGCGGCTCCGGGCCGCAGGGCCCCGGCGGCAACCGGGCACAGGCCCCGGTCCGGCCCGACCTCGCGGCGATCCCGCCGCGCTCCGCGGTCGCCGGGGCGGTACCGGTGCCCGCGGACCCGACCGCCCTGCCGGGGAACGGGTCCCGTGTGGTGGCCCGGCCGGCCGACCAGGGAGCACAGGAGGATGGAGCAGGTGGACGCTGAGTCCGTACGCGCAGCCAGGGACGGCCGCGGGGCGGCGGCACGCGCGGGCGCCCGGGCGCGGGCCGCCGCGGGCTGCGCCGCCGGCGCGGGTGCGCTGCTGCTCGCCGGCTGCGCCTCGATGCCCGACAGCGGCGAGATCCGGGAGGTGCGGGCCTCGCAGGGCGTGGACTCGCAGGTCCGGGTGTTCGGCGTGCCGCCGGCCGACAAGGCCAGCCCGACGGACATCGTCGACGGCTTCCTGGAGGCCATGACCAGCGACGATCCGCAGTTGCAGACCGCCCGCAAGTACCTCACCGAGGAGGCGGCGAAGAACTGGAAGCCCGGCGCGGCCGTCACCGTCCTCTCCGGGGGCATCGACCGGTTCTCCGTCCAGGGCGAGAAGGACCCGGCGGGGCCCCGCTTCAAGACGACCGGCAAGATGCTCGCGACGGTGGACGAGCACAGCGCGTACCAGCCGGACACGACCGGTGGCCGCTACGAGGAGTTCCTGCAGCTGGTGCAGGAGAACAAGCAGTGGCGGATCGCGACGCCGCCGAAGAGCCTGGTGCTCAGCGAGTCCGACTTCCAGCGCATCTACATGCCGGTCAACAAGTACTACTTCGCGGGCGGCGCGCTCGTCGCCGACCCGGTGTACGTGCGCCAGCGCAACGACCCCGACTCGCGGATGGACCCCACGACGCAGACGGTGCAGTCGCTGCTGGCCGGCCCGTCCAAGTGGCTGGGCCCGGTGGCCACTTCGAGCTTCCCGCCCGGTACGGAGCTGCGGGAGGGCACCAAGTCCCTGACGTACGACGGGCAGAACACGCTGCGCGTGCCGCTCAACGACAAGGTCAACGACGTCGCGCAGCCGCAGTGCCAGAAGATGGCCACTCAACTGCTGTTCACGGTCAAGGACCTGACCGCGTCCCGGCTGGACCGGGTCGAGCTGCTGCGCCCGGACCGCTCCTCGCTGTGCTCGGTGACGGAGGCGGGCGCGGCGGGCATCGCGCACCGGGTGCCGAGCCCCGACCACCAGTACTACGTCGACGCCGACGCCCGGCTCGTGCGGATGAAGCTCGACGTGAACAGCGAGGACCAGCAGTACCGGGCGGAGCCGGTGCCGGGTCCGCTGAACCCGCCCGGCGCCCCCGCCTTCAAGGTCGGTTCGGCGGCCGTCAGCTACGACGAGAAGCGTGCGGCGGTGGTCTCGGAGGACGGGCACGGGCTGTACCTGGTGAGCCTGACGACGGCCGGTCCGATGCCGCAGCCGGTGCTGAACGGCAAGGGCGCCAAGCCGAACGGGCTGTCCACGCCGAGCTGGGACGCGGCGGGCGACCTGTGGGTCGCGGACCAGGACCCGCAGAACGCGGCGCTGTACCGGGTGCCCGCGGGCGCCACCGCCGCGCAGAAGATCGACGTGGCCGGGCTCGACGGCGGGCGGATCACGGCGCTGAAGGCGTCCCCGGACGGGGTCCGGATCGCGCTGCTGGTGCAGAAGGACAACCGCAAGCGCCTCTACATCGGGCGGATCGAGCGGCCGGCTGGCGGCCGGGCCGACCAGCCGGGGGCGGTGTCGGTGCACGAGCTGCGCCCGGCCGCGCCGCAGATGGCGGACGTGACGGCGCTCAGCTGGGCGCCGCGGGGCCGGCTGCTGGTGGTGGGCCGGGAGAGCGGCGGGGTCGTGCAGGCCCGGTACATGCTGGCGGACGGGTCGATGGTCGCGGCGAGCCTGCCCGGGGCGGCCGGGCTGGTCGCGGTCGCGGCGACGGAGGACGAACGCAAGCCGGTCGTGGCCGCCTCGGACGAGGACGGCATCGTGTGGCTGCCGCCGGGGGCGCAGTGGCGCACGGTGGCGGCGGGCGGCCGGACCCCGGTGTACCCGGGCTGACCCCGGGCTGACCCCGGCCTGGCCTGGCCACGGCCGTACGCCGGCGACGGCGGACCGACGACGGGCGCGACCCCGGCCGGGCTTCGTCCCGAGCCGGGGTTCTCGCTGTCCACAGGCCTCGTCCACAGGCGTGGCGGGTCACGGGCCGGCCCGGCACAGTAAGGGGATGCGGGGGTGGTGGCAGGAGCTCACCGGGCTGGTGCTGCCGGGTGCCTGCGCCGGCTGCGGGGCGGCCCGTACGGTGCTGTGCGCGGGCTGCCGGCGGGCGCTGGACGGGGTCGCCGCGGGCCCGGTGCGGCCCTCCGGGCGGCTGCGGGGGCTGCCCCCAGTGTACGGGGCCGGGGTGTACGGGGGCGCGGTACGGGCGGTCCTGCTCGCACACAAGGAACGCGGGGCGCTGGCGCTGGCCGGACCGCTCGGGGCGGCCCTGGCGGCGGCGGTCGCCGCGCTCGCAGCCGGGGGGCCGGTCCCGCCCGGAGGCGGGGGCGGTGTGGCGGGGTCCGGGGAGGTCGTCCTGGTGCCCGTGCCCTCGGCGCGGCGGCAGGTGCGGGCGCGCGGGCACGATCCGGTGCGCAGGATCGCGCTGGCGGCGGCTGCCCGGCTGCGGCGGGCCGGTGCCGCCGTGCGGGTGGCGTCCGTTTTGCGCCAGGTGCGTCCGGTGGCGGACCAGGCGGGTCTGGGGGCGCGGGAGCGGCGGGAGAACCTCTCCGGGGCGCTCGGGGTGGGTCCGGGTGGGGTGCGGGCGGTGGCCGGGGGTCGGATCGTGCTGGTGGACGACGTGATCACGACCGGGGCCACGCTGGCGGAGGCGGCGCGGGCCCTGGCGGCGGCCGGTGCGGGGCCGGTGGCGGGGGCGGCGGTGGTGGCCGCGCCCTCCGGTTCTTTCGTACGAATCCGGTCGTCTACCCGGACAGAGCAACATTCCTGTGAATAGATTTGGAACTGATGGGGAAGGCGCATCGTTGCAGGTAACGAGAGGGACTGAACACCTGAACGGAGGTACGTTCCGGTAGCGGGTGCCGACAACCGGCATGGAGAGATATGTTCGGTTGTAAGGAACTGGCGACCCTGGGGCTCGCATCGGATCGCACGTTTCGCAGTAGCTGAATCTTCGTGTCAGAGACTGTCTCTCGACTCCGAAGTCGGTGGGGTGTAGATCTTGCCGATGGGGGAGGAGGAGGTGAAAGTCGCCAAGTCCGAGGCTCCGGTGAACACCGGAGCCTGGTGCGAAAGGGAGACGCTTCGCCTCGCTGGAGGCGGGGCTATCCGGGAACGGAGTTCTGCGTGGACATCGTCGTCAAGGGCCGCAAGACCGAGGTGCCCGAGCGGTTCCGCAAGCACGTGGCGGAGAAGCTCAACGTGGACAAGATCCAGAAGTATGACGGCAAGGTCATCAGCATGGATGTCGAGGTGTCCAAGGAGCACAACCCGCGGCAGGCCGACCGTTCCGACCGTGTCGAGATCACGCTGCGTTCGCGCGGGCCCGTGATCCGAGCAGAGGCCGCAGCGGCCGACCCGTACGCGGCGCTGGATCTGGCGCACGAGAAGCTCGAGGCCCGGCTGCGCAGGCAGCACGACAAGCGCGCCAGCCGCCGCGGTAGCGGCAGGCTTTCGGCGGCCGAGGTCGCCGACGCGGTGCCGGACGCCGCGACCCTGAACGGGCACGGCATGCCGGTGTCCGACGAAGACGCGGACGCGATTCCCACGACCCGGATCGGGTCGCTGGAGGTACAGGGCGAAGGCCCGCTCATCGTCCGCGAGAAGACGCACTCGGCGTCCCCCATGTCGCTCGACCAGGCCCTGTACGAGATGGAGCTGGTCGGCCACGACTTCTATCTGTTCGTCGATTCCGAGACGAAGATGCCGAGCGTCGTCTACCGGCGTCACGGCTACGACTACGGCGTGATCCACCTCAACTCCGACCAGGCCTCCAGCACGGACGAGCCCGGTCCGGGAGGCGCTGGCGGGGCGCTGGGCGGCTGACGCCGCGTCGGGTTTCCGTGCGATGCCCCTGCCGGACGCGACGGGTCCGGCAGGGGCATCCCTGTGACCGGATATGCGCCAGGCGCCTGCGCGGAGACCCCCGGCGGACGGCGCGGGCATGGAATCATGGCGGGCAGTCAACCGGCGGGTGCGTCCGCCGGGTTGGCCGGCAGCTGGGCGCGTGCAGGGGGAGGAACGATGGCGGACGGTTTCGGGCCGGTGCACGGGGGCGAGGGCGGCGGCGAGCCGATCCGGGTGCTCGTCGTCGACGACCACGCCCTGTTCCGGCGCGGGCTGGAGATCGTCCTCGCGCAGGAGGAGGACATCCAGGTCGTCGGCGAGGCCGGGGACGGTGCGGAGGCGGTGGACAAGGCGGCGGACCTGCTGCCGGACATCGTGCTGATGGACGTGCGGATGCCCCGGCGCGGCGGGATCGAGGCGTGTACGTCGATCAAGGAGGTGGCCCCCTCCGCGAAGATCATCATGCTGACGATCAGCGACGAGGAGGCGGACCTCTACGACGCGATCAAGGCGGGCGCCACCGGATACCTGTTGAAGGAGATCTCCACCGACGAGGTGGCCACCGCGATCCGGGCCGTGGCCGACGGGCAGTCGCAGATCAGCCCCTCGATGGCGTCGAAACTCCTCACCGAGTTCAAATCCATGATCCAGCGGACGGACGAGCGCCGACTGGTGCCCGCGCCCCGGCTCACCGAGCGCGAGGTGGAAGTGCTCAAGCTCGTCGCGACCGGGATGAACAACCGGGACATCGCCAAGGAACTGTTCATTTCCGAGAACACGGTGAAGAACCACGTCCGCAACATCCTGGAGAAGCTCCAACTGCACTCCAGGATGGAGGCGGTCGTCTACGCGATGCGCGAGAAGATCCTCGAAATCCGTTAGGGCCCCGGACCGGAGTTCCGCCGGGGCTCCGGCTCCTCCGGCCCGGAGTTCCGCGCGGGCCCCGCTCAGAGGGCGGCGAGCTCCGCGGTGACGGCCGCCGCCTCCTGCGGGGTCTGCGCGCGCTCCACCCGTACGTCGTCGCAGCCGACCCACTCCGCGGCCCCGCGCAGCGCCGCGGCCATCGCCGGGGCCGCCTGCGGCGAGGTCAGCGACAGCTGCCGGGCGACCAGGGTGCGGCCCTCGCGGGCCGGGTCCACCCGCCCGCGGAGCCGGCCGCCCGTCAGCAGCGGCATCGCGAAGTAGCCGTGCACGCGCTGCGGCTTGGGCACGTACGCCTCCAGCTTGTGGCTGAAGCCGAAGATCCGCTCGGTCCGGGGGCGGTCCCAGACCAGGGAGTCGAAGGGGGAGAGCAGGGTCGTGCGGTGCCGGCCGCGCGGGGGAGCGGCCAGCGCCTCCGGGTCGGCCCACGCGGGCTTGGCCCAGCCCTCGACCTCCACCGGCACCAGGCCGGAGTCGGCGATCACCGCGTCGAACTGCTCGCCCTTGATCCGGTGGTAGTCGGCGAGGTCCGCGCGGGTGCCCACCCCCAGCGACTTGCCGGCCAGCCCGACCAGGCGGCGCAGGCACTCGGTGTCGTCCAGCGCGTCGTGGAGCAGCTCCGTCGGGACCGCCCGCTCGGCCAGGTCGTAGACCCGCTTCCAGCCGCGCCGCTCGGTGCAGACCACGTCGCCGGTGTCGAGCAGCCACTCCACCGCGATCTTGGTCTCGGACCAGTCCCACCACGGGCCGCCGTTCTTGGCGCCGCCCAGCTCGGTGGAGGTGAGCGGGCCCTCGGCCCGCAGCCGGTCCAGGACCAGCGCGCAGGAACCCTCGCGGTCCTTCATCCGGTGCCAGCGGTAGCCGTTCTCCCGCCGGGCCCGGCGCCGGAAGGCGAAGTGCGGCCACTCCTCGATCGGCAGGATGCACGCCGCGTGCGACCAGTACTCGAAGGCGTGACCGTCGGACCAGTACGCCCGCTCGACCGCCTCGCGGCCCACCGCGCCCAGGCGCGCGTACGGGATCAGCTCGTGCGACCGGGCCAGGACGGAGATGGTGTCCAGCTGTACGGCGCCCAGGTGGCGCAGCACCCCGCGCACGCCGCCGCGCCGGTCGGGGGCCCCGAGGAACCCCTGGGCGCGCAGGGCGATCCGGCGCGCTTCGTCGGCGGACAGGGACACGGCGGCGGTGGCGGTGGTCATGCGCCGCAGCCTAGGCCCCGGCACTGACATCGGGCCCGGGGTCCGGTGCCGGGAGGGGCCGGTGAGGGGCCGGTCGTGACACCGCGGGCCGGTGGGGGCCGGTCGCGCAGTTCCCCGCGCCCTTACGGGGTGCCGTACCGGTCCGGTGCCGGGAGGTACGGCAGTCGCGACTCCAGGCCCATGTCGGAGGGGAGCAGTCCGCCCACCCAGCAGTCGCGCAGGGTGCCGCGGTGCTCCATGCCGGCGCGCTGCACGCCCTCGAAGGTGAAGCCGGCCTTCTCGGCGACGGCCCGGGAGGCGGCGTTGCCGACCCCGGCCCGCCAGATCAGCCGGACGCAGCCCGCCTCGGTGAAGGCCCAGCGGGCCACCGCCCGCACCGCCTCGGTGGTGTAGCCGCGGCCGCGCAGGCCGGGGGCGGCCCAGAAGCCGATCTCGTGCGCGTGGCTGCCGCGGGGGACCACGGCGGTGCTGGCGACCAGGGGGCCCTCGGCTCCGTCCGGCCCGGCGAGCCGTACCGCGAAGTTGTACTCGGTGTCGTCCCGCCAGCCGCCGGGCACGGTCCGCAGGACGTAGGTCTCCGCGTCGGTGCGCCGGTAGGGCACGGGCACCGGGATCCAGCGCTGGATCTCCGGGTCCTGGCAGGCGGCCAGCACCTCGTCGACGTCCTCGGGGCGGTGGGGGCGCAGTACCAGCCGTTCGGTGGCGAGGGCGGTGGGTTCCATGACCGAATTCTGCTGGCCGGGCCCCGGGCCGGACGACCAGTTTTCGCGCAGGGCGGCACCTTCGCCGCCCCCCGTACGTTCTCATTCCGGGCGCATGCCGCCCCGCGGCCATGGCGGACCTCCCGACGCGACCGTGTCCTCGCTTACGATGGCCGGTGCGGTGGGGCCCACCCTCCGTGCCCGCGTACGAACCAGTGCCAGGCCCGACCGGCAAGGAGACAAACCTCGGTGTCCGTCTTCAACAAGCTCATGCGTGCAGGCGAAGGCAAGATCCTGCGCAAACTGCACCGCATCGCGGACCAGGTCAACTCCATCGAAGAGGACTTCGTCAACCTCTCCGACGCCGAGTTGCGGGCGCTCACGGACGAGTACAAGCAGCGGTACCAGGACGGCGAGAGCCTGGACGACCTGCTGCCGGAGGCCTTCGCCACCGTCCGTGAAGCGGCCAAGCGCGTCCTGGGCCAGCGGCACTACGACGTCCAGCTGATGGGTGGCGCCGCCCTGCACCTCGGCTACGTGGCGGAGATGAAGACCGGTGAGGGCAAGACCCTCGTCGGCACGCTGCCCGCGTACCTGAACGCGCTGTCCGGCGACGGCGTGCACCTGATCACGGTCAACGACTACCTGGCCGAGCGCGACTCCGAGATGATGGGCCGCGTCCACAAGTTCCTGGGCCTGTCCGTCGGCTGCATCCTGGCGAACATGACGCCGGCGCAGCGCCGCGAGCAGTACGGCTGCGACATCACGTACGGCACGAACAACGAGTTCGGCTTCGACTACCTGCGCGACAACATGGCGTGGTCGCAGGACGAGCTGGTGCAGCGCGGCCACAACTTCGCCGTGGTGGACGAGGTCGACTCCATCCTGATCGACGAGGCGCGCACCCCGCTGATCATCTCCGGCCCGGCCGACCAGGCCACCAAGTGGTACGGCGACTTCGCCAAGCTGGTCACCCGCCTGACCAAGGGCGAGCCGGGCAACCCGCTCAAGGGCATCGAGGAGACCGGCGACTACGAGGTCGACGAGAAGAAGCGCACCGTCGCCATCCACGAGGCCGGTGTCTCCAAGGTCGAGGACTGGCTCGGCATCGACAACCTCTACGAGTCGGTCAACACGCCCCTCGTCGGCTACCTGAACAACGCCATCAAGGCGAAGGAACTGTTCAAGAAGGACAAGGACTACGTCGTCATCGACGGCGAGGTCATGATCGTCGACGAGCACACCGGCCGTATCCTCGCCGGCCGCCGCTACAACGAGGGCATGCACCAGGCGATCGAGGCGAAGGAAGGGGTGGACATCAAGGACGAGAACCAGACCCTCGCCACGATCACCCTGCAGAACTTCTTCCGCCTCTACACCAAGCTCTCCGGCATGACCGGTACGGCCATGACCGAGGCCGCCGAGTTCCACCAGATCTACAAGCTGGGCGTCGTCCCGATCCCGACGAACCGGCCCATGCAGCGCAAGGACCAGGCCGACCTGATCTACCGCACCGAGGTCGCCAAGTTCGCCGCCGTCGTCGACGACATCGCGGAGAAGCACGAGAAGGGCCAGCCGATCCTCGTCGGCACCACCTCGGTCGAGAAGTCCGAGTACCTCTCGCGCCAGCTGTCCAAGCGCGGCATCCCGCACGAGGTCCTCAACGCCAAGCACCACGAGCGCGAGGCCGTCATCGTCGCCCAGGCGGGCCGTCGCGGCGCCGTGACGGTCGCCACGAACATGGCGGGCCGCGGTACCGACATCAAGCTCGGCGGCAACCCCGACGACCTCGCCGAGGCCGAGCTGCGCCAGCAGGGCCTGGACCCGGAGGAGCACATCGAGGAGTGGGCGCACGCCCTGCCCTCCGCGCTCCAGCGCGCCGAGGCCGCCGTGAAGGCAGAGTTCGAAGAGGTCAAGGCGCTCGGCGGGCTGTACGTACTGGGCACCGAGCGGCACGAGTCGCGCCGCATCGACAACCAGCTGCGCGGCCGTTCCGGCCGTCAGGGCGACCCGGGCGAGTCCCGCTTCTACCTGTCGCTGGGCGACGACCTGATGCGCCTGTTCAAGGCGCAGATGGTCGAGCGCGTGATGTCGATGGCGAACGTGCCGGACGACGTCCCGATCGAGAACAAGATGGTGACCCGCGCGATCGCGTCGGCCCAGTCGCAGGTCGAGACCCAGAACTTCGAGACGCGCAAGAACGTCCTGAAGTACGACGAGGTCCTCAACAGCCAGCGCGAGGTCATCTACGGTGAGCGCCGCCGCGTCCTGGAGGGCGAGGACCTGCACGAGCAGGTGCGCTACTTCATGGACGACACCATCGACGCGTACATCGCGGCCGAGACCGTCGAGGGCTTCGCCGAGGAGTGGGACCTGGACCGGCTGTGGGGCGCGTTCAAGCAGCTCTACCCGCTCAAGGTCACGGTCGAGGAGCTGGAGGACGCGGCGGGCGACCGCGCGGGCATCACCTCCGAGTTCATCGCGGAGTCGGTCAAGGACGACATCCACGAGCAGTACGAGGCCCGCGAGAAGGCCCTCGGCTCCGACATCATGCGCGAGCTGGAGCGGCGCGTGGTGCTGTCGGTGCTGGACCGCAAGTGGCGTGAGCACCTCTACGAGATGGACTACCTCCAGGAGGGCATCGGCCTGCGCGCGATGGCCCAGAAGGACCCGCTGGTCGAGTACCAGCGCGAGGGCTTCGACATGTTCAACGCCATGATGGAGGGCATCAAGGAGGAGTCCGTCGGCTACCTGTTCAACCTGGAGGTCCAGGTCGAGCAGCAGGTCGAGGAGGTCCCGGTGCAGGAGGCCGCCCCGGCGGTCGCCCCCGGTCCGCGCCCGGAGATCCGCGCCAAGGGCCTCGACGCCCCGCAGCGCCCGGACCGGCTGCACTTCTCCGCGCCGACCGTGGACGGCGAGGGCGGCGTGGTCGAGGGCGACTTCGAGTCGGAGGAGGGCGACGGGATGACCCGCGCCGAGCGCCGCAAGGCGCAGAAGGCCGCCGGCGGCCGCCGCCGCAAGAAGTAGCCTCCGCGAGGAGCACCCCGGGGGGGGGGGGGGGGGGGGGGGGGGGGGGGGGGGGGGGGGGGGGGGGGGGGGGGGGGGGGGGGGGGGGGGGGGGGGGGGGGGGGGGGG
>NZ_JBVHVT010000125.1:0-19756 GCF_055564695.1 Streptomyces sp. NPDC029014 | reverse complement strand
GGCGTCCTACGAACCATTCACCCGACCGCTCAAGCTCCTGGGCATCAGCTGACCAGCACCCCGGCAAGATCACCACGACTTTGAATCAGCCCTGGCCCGTCCGCGGCCCGGATCCAGTTCCGCAGCGTCTCGGTGTTCACCCCGAGATCAGCGGCGACCGACTTGATCGTCGCTCCCGGCCTCGAGCGGTACAACGCGACCGCGTCCGCCTTGAACTCGGCGGGGTAATGCTTCATCCCCACAGGGGACTCCGTTCTCCTGGACCGTCAAGATCCAGGTGTCTCCGGTGTCCAACATCCGGGGTCAAGGCCCGGCCGAATGCATACGGACCAAGGTCTTCCACGACGGCCCCTGGAGAACGGTCTCGGACGTCGAGTACGCCACCGCCTCGTGGGTCGAGTGGTACAACAACCGCCGGCTGCACTCAAGCCTCGGCATGATCAGCCCCACCGAGTACGAGGCACCACACTACGCTGACACAGAACCCGCGGCCGACTGATCACCGGCCAGCAAATCCACCGGCAGGAAAGCCGGAACGGTTCAGCCAAGACGCCACCCGACCGCTGGCCACCCTCGGCATCACGTGATCAAACCGGACAGAACCCCTGAACGACGCCGCCCCGGGGCTGTCGAGCACGTCACCGCGGTAGAGAACCGCTCGTCCCGTGCCCGGCCCCGCATGGGCTACGACGCCTCCAGGACCGTCTGCTTCAAGTCCGTCCGGCCCGCCCCCTCAGGGAAACTCGGGGTGGTACCACTCAAGGCTTGAGCTCTCGCTACGAATGCGAGCACAATAATTCCCGGCAGTTCCACGGCCTCGCACTGCAGAGTTCATTTCGGCGAGCATTGCACCGATGGAAGTCCATGCTGGGGTATAGCGGCCTTCACCGTCATCGAATTCTAGTACGGCGCCATATGTTTCACCGGATCGATGATCAATAAGGAGTTCGTCACCGGCAGCCGAACCAGCGAACGGTACCCAATCATGGTGAGCGGTCATTCCGATTTGATACGCTCGCCCAAGGTCATTCTCGTATGCAACCGTGTTGAGCATGTGGGCGTGAGCGGATGACAGCTGGTCAAGCCCGTAGGGAGCATAGGAGCGCGGAAGGAAAGCCGAAGGAGAGCCCCCTTCCGTGAGAGGGGCAGTTCCATCGGCTAGGGAGTAGAAGGCTGCCAGGTCGGGATGGATCTGAACGGAGAGCCCGGACAGGGTTCGCCTTTGGATCTCGCTGCTCGCTGCTGGTCGGATGGTAGCGAGGGTCGACGGGGCACATGTTTCGAGCCAGTTTTTAAAGTGCAGCCATTCTCCACGAATCGAGTGCGACATCTGTGCCTGTTTCTCTAATCGTTGCTGGGTGTCTCCGGGAGACAGGCCCCCGGAGACACTTCTTTTAGTGCAGTGTACTACTTATACAGTGCACACTGTGGTCGTGTTGCATCCTTCGTATCTTGGAGACTTGAAGTAGAACGGACCATTGTCCTGGACCCGCATCGCTGTGTAGAACGGCGATAGGCCGGTTCGCCCAGCGTCCATGTTCTGCAGTCCTGGCATTGATGCGCGCCCGCATATCTGGGGCCAGATCCCGCTAGGGAGGGGGTCATACCTCCCGTCTGCGAACAGCTTCCATTTCGTTCCCACCTGCTTTGCGTAAAGTTGAACGCAGGGCTTACCGTTCTCGTAGACGGCTCCTCCACTTTCCTTTGTACTGGCGAATGGAAACTCGTCGCACTGGACTGTCGGGTCACCCTGGGCGAGCGGGTGGGCGGACCAGGCCTCAAGTTTAGCCCTGAAGCCGCGATCGCACGTTCGCGTCCTGTTTTCCTCCTTCTTTACTTTGTTCCCTTCTCTATGAAGGGGCGACTTATTGGCTTCACTGCCAGGGTGAGTTGCCATCTTTTCCCGCATTAGCCAATAGTACGCCGCGGCCGCAGGATACTTTTTATCATCTGCGATCCAGGTGGGAATGTAGCCTCCCATCGCACACCCGACAGTGGTGACAATCCTGTCACATACAATAGGACCCATCGGAATGGTTGACCAGGTGGCCGGCGTCGTAATTCGCCTTGCTCCCGGAATTACAAAGTCGACGGTCTCATTGAGGTCGAACCTGTCTATCGCTCCAGCTGTCTCGTTCGTCCACCGCACGCTGTTGTAGTTAGAGGCCCAGTGGTTGTCGAGAGGTCCGGTCCACGTTGCCCCTCCTTGCCAACTTGCTGGCGTGTAGGAGCAGACAGGGCTGTTACATGCAGTGGTGAATGTCGTGGCCGTTATCGTTGAAACTTGACCCTTTAGTTCGAACAATTGCAGGTAGATTTTGTTTCCGAACCAGTTGGAAAACCCCGTGCTTTGCGGGCCATTGTTCGGGACATCTACCTGCTGCACCATATGGAATAACGCGGTTCCCATCAGCATCACCGGTGCGCCCGGAATGCCTCCATTGTCGGACCAGACCTCAAGCCGAAGATCGCGCTTGAAGCATCCGTCAAAGCGTGTGATGCTTACGTCGGTCGATATTGAATGGCAACGGGAGAGTGGAATTGCGGCCGCGGCTCGATTAGGTGTGGTGAAATTCTCGGCCTTCAGGGTTGAAGGCGCGAAGCTGATACAGGAATATTTACCCTCGGTTTTGGCTGTGCAACTCTTGCCCGTGTCGGAACGCAAGAGGGAGGGGCTGCTATTGAGATTGTAGTCCTTCGGAGTCTGCGCATATATGTCCGGGTCGGGCGCGCTCGGGTCGGGTTCTGGAATGTTGATCTCCGGAACCATATTGTAATTACTTCTGGCGAATGCAACTGCATCGAACGCGACGTCCAAGTCTCCGGTTCCATTGGGGGCTACGGAGGTGAGGCGCACTTCCATTCGATCCAAGAAATCCCAATACCCTAGTGAAACCCATCTGTTTGCGGGGCCTTTTTGGTTGATGACGCGATATTTTGTATCCGATCCGGTTTCGATTTCATACTGCACGTTCGTCGCTTGTGCTCCGTGATCGGGAAGGTGCACGAAGACTTCGTGCTGGCCCTGCTGAGGCTGTGCCACCTTCCACGTTCCAGTCACCTTCATACGGTCACCGTCTGCTCCCGCAGCGCGGCTATGTGCAAACCAGAAGTGACCTCCGTAGCCGGCTCCGAGCTGTTGGAAGTCGATCTTGGCACTTGGTGTGGCGAAGTCGAGCGAGAAGCTACCGCTGGTGGTCTTGGGGAGACTGCATCCTGGACGGGATATAGGCGTGCCATCCGCCACATCGTCGATAATCAAAGCGTCAGAGGGTAGGCCCTGGGTGGTGCAGTTGGGTGGGTAGGCGATGCCATCTGCTTCTTCTTTATAGGTCTCGTTGAAGCGTATGACTTCGTAGCCGCACTCGGCCTTGGGCCCACAGTCCTTCCACGTGACTTGCTGGTTCCACCAGCATTTGAGGTCGGCACGGTTGCAGGCGCCGAGGCCCAGTTCGTTCTTGTCGTTCGGTCCGATCCTACTCGAGTCGCAATTGTTGGCGTTTGTGCAGAAAATACTCTCCGGCGGCTTGACTGTGCTCTTCAAATGGTCGCCGTTCCAGTAGGCCGCGCGAAAGCCAGCCACCATGTTGCCCGGAGATTCCAGCCCTTCCAGAGGCCGCGCTGCCCACCCGAGGACCTTCTCTTGGTAGGGCCAGTCCTGGGGATGCTTGGCATGCGAGTAGTCGTTGCCTCCAGCTGAGCTTTCCAGAAAGGGATTGCGATTGGCCTTCCAGAGTGGGTTGGCCGGATTGTTGGTGAACCCCACTCCCCATAGGCCGCCGTTGCTCGCGGCCGCTGATTTGGGGTAGTAGCCGGAGTTATAGGCCCAGAGGGCGAAGAACCAGTTCTCCAGATGCTTCGGGTCGCCGTTGTTGACCTTCAGGCCGTCTGCGTTGGTGACGTTCCACTTGTCGGCGAGGACCCGCTGGCCAGCGGCGATGTTCGCGGTGTAGTCAAGCGCGGCGGCTTCCTGCTGCAGTGTGGTCAGGGGATGCTCGCCCGGCTTCTCCTTGCCGTGCATGCGCATGCCGTCAGTGATCTGGGTGACTCCGTACCCGCAGTCTGCTTCAGCCCAGTCGATACCCCAAGGGTCGGTCTGCTGGCCGCTCGCCGCGTACTTGATCCCGTAGTAGTTCCCGATCAGAGGGTTGCCGGTGACACCCGGCACGACCACGCGGGAGGCCTGCCACATGTTGGACTCCTGTGCGGTGATACCCAGTAGCACCTGTGCGGGTATCCGGCCGCCGCCGTGGAGCCCGAGCCTCGGAAAGAGCGTTTGAGGCTGGTATGCGGGCATACCCAGGTTCTTCCAGTTCGCCGGCCGCGAGACGTTTTTGTCCAGAGTTCCATTGATGATTTGATCAACAGCCCACTCAACCTGCCTGGGTTTGGGCTGCATGGCCTGCTTGGCCGGGTCATTGCGTGCAACGGAGCAGTAGCGCTCATCCTCAGCTGGCGAGGAGGTCGCTGCGGACTGGGCCGACGACTTCTGTCCAGACGGGGTCTGTGCCCGTGGGCCGGGCAGGGCCGGAGAGGGCGACGTACCTGCGGTTGCCTTCGCATCGGGCGCGGGAGCAACGGTGAAGTTCGCGGCATTGCCCGTGGTGAGGACCTTCAGGCTGATCTTCTTCGACTGTGCCGCAAGATCGGGCTGGTGACGCGGATCGCTCTGGCCGTCCGTGTCGACCTTGGTGACTAACGCTTTGCCTTCAGTGGTCGCCCGAGATTCCTTGGGGACGTCCGAGCGGCGCTGGACCGTCTTGGGCAGCGGCTGTGCAGCCTTGGTGTCACCGGTGATGAAGACCGTGCCGCTGGCGCTGCTCGACAGATCCATCTTTGTCAGCGCACCGCGGGCAAGCAGGCTCTGCTGCGTCTTGGTGGCGTCGCCGCGGGCGACGTCGCCTGCGGAGATGCGTTTGACTTCGCCTTGGTCCTTGGAGCCGGCCGGGCGGTCCATGTAGACGAGGCCGCCTTCGGCGTCAGCCTTGAGCTCGAATGGCACCTGTCCGGTGTGGGCGATGGCTGTTCGGCGGCCTTGTTCGTCGATCTTCGTGATGCGGGCAGCGTCCGCTGCCACGATGTCGTTGCCGACCGGGATCGCCGAGGTCACTTGACCGGCCAGTTCGATAGTCCGGCTTACTTTCGCAGCGGCGGCGTCCACGGTCAGCAGACGGGTTTGATTCTTGGTTTCGCCGCCCATCTGGGTGAGGATGGCCGTATCCCCGGTGCCGCAGCCAGGGCTGAAATAGGCAAGCGACGCCTGCCGGTCCAGCTTGGTCACAGCCCCGGAATCCAGGTCCACTACCGCGGTAAAAGCCCCTCGCGCCATGAGTTCGGGCTTGTTGGTAAACGCTCGGGGGGCATAGGCGACAACGGCTCGGTTGCCCGAGCCTGTGACGCAGGCGTTGCCGATCCACATGTCAGCGTCGAACCCGGGCTCGACCAGCGTCGCTGCTGTACGCCATTCATAGCCCGCTTTCTGGTCGGCGACCAGGACATGGAAACCTGTCGCGTCGGCGCTAGTGGCCCAGGCACGGTCCGTCGAGGTCTTCCACTCCTTGCCCAGTACCTTCTCCCTGTCGCCGGGGGCGATTTGGGACGGGTACGACTGGCTGGTGACGCCCGGGGGAGCCTCTGTAGGTCTGGATTCAGCTCGGGCATGGCCCTGGAGGAGTGCCGCCAACAATGTAGTAGTGCAGACAATGATCGCCGGCGCACGTCGATTCGCTAATCGACGATTCAAAAGGGTGACTCCTTGGCGTAAAGGGACGTAGGGGCTTTCTGATGCCCCATCATTGGGTGCGGGATTTTCTACCAAACTGACCACGTCGGAGGACAGCAGCGAACTGCCGATGGTGGGCCGGCGGACACTCTCATCGCCTGTGGCGCAGCTCTTCATAGGAGAGCAGGGTGGGTGTGGCGGCCAGTACGGGCAGAGCGACGGGGCCCCGAGGAACGTATGGAGCCCTTCCTCGGGGCGGACGCCAGGTACCACGCGCCGCGGCTGCAGGCGGGAGACACCAGAGTGTTCCTGCGCTTCAAGGGAAGCTGGATCAGTGCGGGATCGGTTGGCGGTTGCTCCGGACGACCGTCACTTTGGGTTCCTGCGGCAGCGGCTTGCCCGGGTCACTGGCGGTAAGTTCAGTGGGCCAGTCGGTGTTGGGGTACACACCCACGGTGTCGGTGCTGACGCGAACGACGGAGTCGAATCCCCCAGGGCCGGTGACGCGAAGGTCCACGGTGTAGAACGCTCGGTCTTTGCCGTGGTTAGTAATCGTCACCGGAACAATGATTCCGCCAGAGCCCTTGAGCGGCCGATAGACGGTGATGTCCCCGTCGGTCAAGATCGGCACGCCGCGGTGCTCACCCCCAGCCGAGCCCTTTTGTCCTGGCGTAATCGCGTCACCGCTCGGTGCCGCAGCGGCCCGTTCCTGCTGGGCTCGGTCCTGCGCCGCTCTGACAGGGTCTGTGGCTGCGGGCATAGAAGGGACGGGCGGGTCCGACACGCCTGTCGCCTGATCGCTACGCCCTGGAATGCCACCCGCCCCGTCCGGTGTACCACCGCAAGCCGAGAGGGTGAAAAGGACGGCAGCGACGACAGACGCCTTGCTGATGTAGGCGCGCCCAATGGGCAGGCGCCATGCCTGATCAATCACAAGGCGGCACCGCCAACGCGCGGTCGATAAAAGCCACCTCGTTCTGGCTGTGCCGCATAATCGCGGTCACATACGCGCACATGCCCTGCGCGTAGACAGGCCCCGCATACTGGCTAAACATGCCCTCATCAATCGCGCAGGCACCTCCCTTGTTCGGGCATATCTTAAGCTTCATCCATTTCGGGTTGCTCACGTTGTTGTCGAATATGGCGCAAGCGTCGTAGCCTCGCGGGCTGTCCTTGATGTAGGTGAAAAGCGTTCCGTACCGCCGCGAGTCCGGCAACTGTTCGGCGTAAATCAGCTTGTATCCCGAACCGCACAGGTTCGCCATGGCCTGTACGTCCCGTGGCTGGGCAGCAGCGACGTCGCGGGTCTGCGCGTCCGCCCGCGAAGAGAGGGGTAAGCCAGCGAGTACACCCGAGGTTGACGGGCTGTCCGCGGCTGCTGCCTGAGGGCTGACGATGGCCACGACAGCGGACGCCGAGGTGACAAGGGCGGCAGTCGTACGTGTAATGGATCTCAAAATCATGAAATGAAAACCCTCCCTGGGGTACGATGTACTGCTGGTTTTAGCGCATATGCCGCCATTAGCATGAAATGGCAGTCGCAGCGGCCACAGTAAGCACATGAAGAGCCAGCTGTACACAACAGCTCGAACATTTGGCTGGAATAGCGCGAAATGGAAAGTTCCGGGTGTCCGGCCGACTCCACCAAGGCGTAGCTCGCGCGTGGGCTCGCGGGCGGAAGGCACACTGAGCCTCTTTCATCCTGAATAGTCGCTGGTCAGCAGGGTGTGTATGGCTTGTACGGTGCGGCTGATCCTGTTGGTAGAGCAGCGGGTCCGGCGGAGGATGCGCCAGGTTTTCAGCTGGGCGAAGGCGCGTTCGCCAGCGAGACTGTAAATCGTTCGGTGTAACTCCCGATCATGGAGGTTGCACCGATGACCAGTGAGAACGTGACCGAGGCTGCCGAGCCGTCTGAGCCGAAGCCGTCGAAGGCGGTGGATGACCGGCTGATCGATGAGCTGGTCTCCCGGGCCCAGGCTGAGGGTCTGCAGCTGACCGGCCAGGGCGGGCTGCTCCAGCAGCTGACGAAGCGGCTGCTGGAGTCCGCCCTGGAGGGCGAGATCACCGACCACCTCGGCTATGACAAGCACGATCCGGCCGGGAAGAACGGCGGGAACAGTCGCAACGGAACTCGTGGGAAGACCGTGCTGACGGATGTCGGTCCGGTGGAGATATCCGTGCCCCGGGACCGGGACGGCTCGTTCGAGCCGAAGATCGTCCGCAAACGGCAGAAGCGGCTGTCCGGGGTGGACGAGATGGTCATCTCGTTGTCGGCGAAGGGTCTGACGACCGGCGAGGTCCAGGCCCACCTGGCCGAGGTCTATGGCGCCGAGGTCTCCCGCCAGACGATCTCCACGATCACAGACAAGGTCATGGACGGCATGGCCGAGTGGCAGAACCGGCCTCTGGACCCTGTCTATCCGGTGGTCTTCATAGACGCGATCCACGTGAAGATCCGCGACGGCGCCGTCGCCAACCGGCCGATCTACGTTGCCCTGGCCGTCACGACCGAAGGCCGACGGGACATCCTGGGGCTGTGGGCCGGCGACGGCGGCGAGGGCGCCAAGCACTGGATGCACATCCTCACCGAGATCAAGAACCGCGGCGTGAACGCAAGGCCACGGAGTTAAGCCCCGCCCGCGTCTGTCAAGAGGCTGACCTCGGTCGGGATTGCAGGCACGAGGACGGGACCTCCGGTATGGCAAGGGATCGACCAAGATCTGCTTGCTGAAGAGGTCCCGTTGGCTGACCAGTCTGCCACCGCTCAGCCCGATTGCCGTGGAGGGGACGGAGATTCCGCTCTCGCCCCAGGCCATTTGGGTGAGCTCACCCGCTACCTTCCGGTCGAACTCGTGGACGCAGTGCTCGAGGAGAACCACGCGGTGGAGCGTCGTCGACGACTCCTGCCCTCTCGCGTCGGGGTGTACTTCGTCCTGGCCTTGTCGCTGTTTCCCGCCCTGGGCTACCTGCGCGTCTGGGACAAGCTGACCGCCGGACTCACCAAGCCGGGCATCGCCCGCCCGAGCGAGAAGGCCCTTCGATGCCTACGCCGACGCGTGGGACCCACCCCACTCAAAGCCCTGTTCGAGGTGCTGGCCGAGCCGCTTGCGCAACCCACCACGGTCGGCGTCCGCTACCGACGCTGGCGGGACCGTGGCCTCGACGGATGCAGCGCGGTGAAGGTGCCCGACTGCGAGCGAAACCGAGCCTGGCTCGGCAAGATCCAAGCTCGGCTGGGATGGGCCGGCTACCCTCTCCTGCGGCTGATGACGCTCTGCGAGACAGGCTCCCGCGGCCTGATCGGCGCGGTGTTCGGGCCGACGAACGAGTACGAGACCGCCTATGCTCGGCGCCTCCTGCCGCTGGTGAACGACAGCATGCTCGTGCTCGCCGACCGGGGCTTCGATGCGGACGACTTCCTGGCGGACACCGCCGCCACCGGCGCCCAGTTCGTCATCCGCATCACCGCTCGCCGCCGTCCCGCCATCCTCGCCGTGCTCCCCGACGGCTCGTATCTCACCCGACTGGGCGGGCTCAAAGTACGCGTCATCGACGCGACGATCACCATGACCACGAGCGCCCAGACGCTCTGCGAGCACTACCGCATCGCGACCACCTTGCTCGACCATCGCAGCAACGCCGCCGAAGTGCTGGTCCGGCTCTACCACGAGCGCTGGGAGGTCGAATCTGCCTACTACGCGCTGCGACACACTCTTCAGGACGGTCTGGTGCTCAGGTCGCAAGACCGCGCCGGCCTGGAACAGGAACTATGGGCACAGCTGATCGTCTATCAGCTCCTGCGGGCAGCGATGGTCGACGCCGTGGAGTCACGTCCTGGCACCGATCCGGACCGCGCTAGCTTCACCATCGCCCAGGAAACCGCACGTGACAGGCTCATCCTCGCCGACGCGGCCCCAGATGGAGGTGGCCACGATGAGCTGGTCGGCACTATCGGCCTCGCCGTGCTGGCCAGCCTGATGCCAGCGAGACGATCCCGCACGAGCGCCCGCTCAGTCAAAGCCGGGCGCACCAGATACCCCACCAACCCCGCAACCCCGTCCGCGGCAGAGCAAGACGATCACCAACCTGGCAGTCACGCTCCGTGCAGCTCCCGAGGCCCAGCCTCAACCGCCAAACGGCTGCGAGGACCAGCGCAAGGCCGTCACCGGGATCCGGATCATGGGCGCTGTCGGCGTACGAGTGAGATGCGCTCCATCGCTGGCGTGGTCAGGACGACGAACCGGCTGTGGTAGTCGAGGCGTTCCTCAAGCGACCAGCCCTCGTCCCCGGTGGGCGGGGGCTGCAGCGGGGGAGTGCCGACGAACTGCTGCCAGCCCTCCCGCGTGGTCGGCGGCGCATACGCCGCCGTCTGCCGCTCCTCGTCCGAGACCGGGCCAGCTTCAGGGACTTTTACCACTGGGTCGCCTCCGAAAGGGCGTCGTAGATCCGGGACGGGCGGGTGACGGCGGCCGACCCGGATGGCCGTTCGTCCCCGGCGGGGCCGTCGTCGGCATCGGCTGGTGTGCCGAGTGGCTCTTCGTCCTCGTCCCAGCCGTCCTCGAACTCTTCGTCGTCGGGCTCCTCCAGGCTTGCTGGGGTGAAGACGCCGACCAGGCCGTAGGAGAAGGTCGGTGCGGTGAGGAAGTCTGGCGGCTGGTGTGGGGTGGGTGCGGCGAGGGATGCTGCGGCGCTGGCCCGTGCCGCGACGGTCCGCTCGCGGCGGGTGCCTTCCCCGTTGCCAGCCCGGCGCAGGAGACGGTCCAGGGCTTGGGCGAGCTGCTGCTCGTGCTCGTCTCGGTCGCCGCGGCGCTCGACGGTTGCGCGGATGTGCCGCCAGGTGAAGTCGGTGAAGGGCAGGCTGACACACTCCTTGTGGATCCACGGCACCTCTTCCCAGCCGCCAGGCAGCCGCACCCAGATCTGCTGGGGGTCGTAGGGGTTGTGGTGGATCTCCCACATTCCGTCCGGGGCTGTCGACTTGAACCCGCGGTGCGGGTTGAGGACCTCGTGGTCGTAGGTGCGGTAGCCGAAGCGGATGCCGTAGTCGTTGATACCCAGCCGCTTGACCGGCATGAGTTCGACGTAGTCATCTTCGCTGAGCAGCACCGGAAGATAGCCTGTCACGCCGACCAGCGCGGCCCACATCTCGTTCGGCGACACCGTGAGCTTCGGGGCCAGCGGATGGCGCAGTGACGCGTGCGGGCGGTGCTGCCAGTCCGCGATCAGCCACTCGTCCAGCAGGTCCTGCACTTGAGGAAGAGTCCAGCACGCCTCACCCTCTACGTTGCTGCCGCGCTGGGTGACGTCGGAGCCGGTGTAGCCGGCCACGTACTGGGAGAACCGGTCGCCGATGGTGAGGAACGTTCTCTCGACATGTCCCTTGGCCGGGCTGTTGGCCGGCGGCGCCGGCTGCACCGACACCCCCAAGCTGTCGCACGCCGCGGTGAACGAGGCGGAGATGAACACCCGACCCTGGTCGACGACGACCGTCTCCGGCGTGATCACCGGACGGGCTGCCGCACCCTGCAGCCGCACGTCCAACGACACCAGCCGCTCGTACGGGATGACCGAGCGCGACATCGCCAGCGCCTCTTCCCACCCTGGGCGCATCCGCATAGGCGTCACCATCTGCGCCAGCAGAACCGCCGCATCCACCGACCCGGTGCCCATCGGCCGCAGCACGTTCGCACAGATACTGCGCGTCGCCACATCCAGGGCGATCGTCAGCTCGGCCTTACCCACCACACCGTCGGCCAGGACCACCATCACGTCCAAAGGGGTGCTGTCCAGCATCACCAGCTCACCGGGCCGCAGCGCCACCGTCGGGGTGAACGGCGGAGCCGGCCGTGAGGAGTGACGGCGCCGCTGCGCCGCTGTCCCCAGCAGCCCCTGACGGTCCGCGAGGGCGTGCACCAGCCGGTTGAAGGTCGAGGCCGGCGGCACCTTTACCGTCCCCACACCGTGGGCGTCCTCCAGAATCCAGCCGACGGTGCGCCGGAGCCGGCTCAGCGTCCCGGTCGACCGCTCCCGCTGCGCCTGGAGTGCCTGCTCGATTGCGGCGACCACCCGCTCGTCCGCGCGCCCTACCGGCGAGCGCCGCCGGGCGGCCCGGCCATCCACCAGCCCCCACAGGCCTTGCTCCCGATAGCGGGCCCGCATCCGCCGCACCGTTACCGCACTGGCCGGTTGCCCGGCCGCCGTCAGCTCGGCAGCCTTGGCCTCCTCCCGCTCCGCCACGGTGCGCCGGGCCGGATCGAACTCGGCACGCGGCACCTGGTCCTGACCCGGAACGGGGCACCCGGTCTCCACCTCACGCACATGTCGCTCCCAGGCGTACGCACGCGCGCGCACCTGTTCCGGCAGCTCCTCCAGGAGCCCGAACGGCGGCACGCTGCGCTGCGGGGCGCCTACCACTTCGAAGTCAGGTTCGGCGAACAGGAAGTTCGCCAGGACGGTGGCCACGGAGTTGTCCGCGTCGACCAGCCGTACGCATGACCCTTCCAGCATGACCACAGTCCAGGTCCGCTTCGCGAAACGCACCTGTGTTCCGGGCTCTAGTAGTGCTTGGTCAGCTTGGTGGTGGTTGAGCGTGTCCTTCTGGTCCGGCGTTGCGTTGAGAGGGTGTGACTCCGGACGAGATTGCGGCTGTGCGTGGTGAGTTGGAGGAGTTCGCGGGGGAGGTTTTCGAGCCGTTCTCGCGGAATGACCAGCGTCGGTGGGGTCAGGTCTATCTGCGGGGTCTGCTCACTGATGGGCAGCGCAAGTCGGTCGAGCCGATGGCGGCCCGGCTTGGCGCGGACGGGAACCGGCAGGCTCTGGCCCACTTCATCACGACCAGCCGGTGGGATCCAGCGCATGTGCGAGCCCGGCTTGCCTGGAGGATGGAAGCGGCGATCCGGCCCACCGCGCTGATCTTCGACGACACTGGCTTCCTCAAGGACGGCAACGCTTCTGCGTGCGTGTCGCGGCAGTACACCGGCACCGCGGGCAAGGTCACCAACTGCCAGGTGGGTGTTTCGCTGCACCTGGCATCCGACCATGCCTCTGCGGCGGTCGACTGGCGGCTGTTCCTGCCCGAAACCTGGGAGCCCGGGTCCGGGAAGGCGGACCCGGACAAAGTTGCCCGCCGCACCACCTGCGGCATTCCCGACGACGTCCGGCATGTGGAGAAGTGGCAGCTCGCACTCGACATGCTCGACGAGACCCGCTCGTGGGGGATCGAGGTGCCGCTGGCCATCGCGGACGCCGGCTACGGCGACGCTGCCGCCTTCCGGCTCGGCCTGCAGGCCCGCGGCCTGAACTATGTGGTGGGGATCTCCACCACATTGTCGGCTCAGCCCGGCGGGGCCGTGCCCGTCACTGAGCCCTACTGCGGGGCGGGGCGTCCGCCAGTGGCGAAGTACCCGGACAAGCCACAGTCGGTGAAACAGCTGGTCATCGCGGTGGGCCGGAAGGCCGCAAAGCCGGTGCAGTGGCGTGAGGGCTCCCGGCCCGGCACGGGCCGCAGCGGCTTCAAGCGGATGTACTCACGGTTCGTGACCTTGCGGATCCGGCCTGCCGGGCGCCAGATCCGGCAGGCCGTTGACGGCCCGGAACTGCCCGAGTGCTGGCTCCTGGCCGAGTGGCCCGCCGGCCAGGCCGAACCAGTCCAGTTCTGGCTCTCCGACCTGCCCGCCGACACCCCGCTGACCACCCTGGTCCGTCTGGCCAAGCTCCGCTGGCGCATCGAGCACGACTACCGGGAGATGAAGCAGGCCCTGGGCCTGGCCCACTTCGAGGGCCGCACCTGGAACGGCTGGCACCACCACGTCACCCTCGTCTCCGCCGCACACGCCTTCTGCACCCTGCAACGGCTGGCCAGAGTCCCAAAAGACGCGGCGCCGGCCTGAGCCTCTACCAAGTCGTCCGCGAGCTACAGACCCTCCTCGCGACATGGACCGGCGTCTGCCCCACCTGCCACCACGGCATACCCGCACCAGCCCCAACCTGACCAAGCCCTACTAGCACTGTGCCGCTCACACCTGCCCCCGTCTGGGGCGGTCCGCTGTCACGGTCACCCGCTCGTGGAAGGGCACCTCAAGGGGGGCCGACAACTTGCCGTGCCACAGCGCGTGGAAGACCACCGGGAAGACCTGCACTGGATCGCCGAGTTTCCGCACGCCCTCGATGAGAGGCCGCGGTCGCCGGAAGACCTCGGCCGCGCGCCCGGCAAGTTCGCCGCCCTTGTAACGGGGGTGCCGGTACCCGGCCAGCCAGCGCAGATTGGCCGCCAGAACTGGATCCGGAGGGCGCAAAACCCTGTACTGCCACCCCGCTGCCGCGGCCGCAGCCTCCATCACCGCCGCCCGACAGGCCAGGCGCGGTGAGATGTCCCCGTGCCCGGCGCAGTCCGCCAGCAGACCCCTGCCTTCCGCGAGCCGGGCCATCAGATGCGGTGCGTGCCGCACCCAGGTTCCGTCACGCCTACGCCAGGTGAGTTCCACCGGGCGGCATGCAATGGCCACGACCGAAGGATCCCGGTCCAGCAGCATCACCTGGTTCCGCATGACACCAGACCCGTAGTGCACCAGTCGCCCTGTCGTTGCCGACCACCACCAACCAGGCGCAAAACGACGGCCAGAACGCACGGGAAAGGGCCGCACCGGGCCGCAGTCCTCCAAAGTGACACCTTGTGCGACGTCTCGCCAGCGCATCAGCCGGTCATCGCCCGCAGGATCGACGAAGCGCGCCATCAGGTGATCGTCGGCTCCCTCCGCGAACTCTCCGCTTCCACCGCAGCCTTGTCGCCTCACGTCTGACAGCCAAATGCATGCCGGGCGGCGCGGTACGTGATCTGGCTGCTCCCACCCCGAACGGGTGAACGCAATCCGCTGCCGAAGAGGGAGACCTCGGTGAGGGAAGGACATGGTGGCTTGACGAGTTCCGCCGAAGTGATCGACTCGCCAGTCGAGTACCGCTTACGCTGCGTGCTTGCGGAGAGCGGGACTGTAAATCGTTCGGCTCTGGCTCACATCCGGTGGTTACGGACGGTGATAGCAGGCATCGGCAGAACACAGATCACGTAGCTGCAGGTCGGGGCACTGAGCGGTCGTTCCGTTGAAACGGCCAGCCTGTGTGACGACGGTGGACAATAGCCTGAACCGGCGGCCCGCCCGCTCGCGAAACCAGCAAGGTCAGAGCGTGAACCGTACTCTCTGCAACTGGCATCGGGCAGAAGTCACGATCCGTCACCACCGGGTGTGAGCCAGAGTCGAACGATTGACAGACCCCCGACCAGATCTAGGTCGCCGTCTTTGGGACGGGCGCCAAGATGCCTGCGAAGACGGAGGAACTCAAGTCAGGCCTCCGAGACAGTTGCCCACGGCTACTGTGCCCGCGGCATGGCCCAGGGCAGCGGTCAACTCAATGCTCTTGGCCCAGAGATCCGATTCCAGCGGACCAACCGGTTCGGGCTTTGTCAGTGTCGTGGCTGACACTGGTGTCCAATGATGCGCTAGGTGTGATGTAGGGGGTAACGGTATGACCGACGACGGGGTGCAGCTCGAACGACGTATCCGGTTTGCCCTGGACATTCTTGCCGAAAGTAACGGCCACCACGAGTTCGAGTTGTTGTGCCTTGGCCTGGCACGCCGACGGATCACCAGCAATCTCATCCCCGCGACCGGGCCCGTCAGCAGTGGGGGCGACCAGGGCCGGGACGCTGAGAGCCATTGGACGAACATCCCTCGTGAGTTGCCCGGAACTTCCGTCTTCGAAGCGCTGGCTTCGACGGAGCGCGTGGTAATGGCCTGCACCATCCAGAAGGCCAAGGTGCCGTCGAAGATCCTTAGGGACCTTGCGTCGATCTGCGCCCAGGGCACCGCCGTCCACCGCGTCATCTACTTCACGGTGACCCCCGTCCCCGCCGGGAAGAAACACACGTTGATCGAGGAGGCGGCGCGGAAGCATCAGGTGGAGCTCGATATTTGGGACGCTACTGCTCTCGCTGTGCATCTCGCTGACCACGACCTGTTCTACCTCGCCGTGCAGTACCTTCATCTGCCCTCGGACCTCGCCCCTGCCAGGCCCGAAGCTGCCGATGCCCTTCCCGAATGGTACGTCGAGGCCCGCCTCCGGTGGCGCGAGCGCGAGGAACCCGGCTGCACTCTGGGTGACCTGATCGACCTGAAGGTGCCGCTGCGCCACGCTACTTTCCACACCGAAGCCCGCGCCGATCTGCCGGACTGGCTCAGCCACGCTCGTGCTTTGCTGGCCGCCACGTCCGGGGAGCACACCGCGCTGCGAGCTCGCTACGAGATCGTAGTCGCGACACTTCGAGGCCTCGAGACGATGCAGCCAGTGGATGACCTGACCCGTGAACTCTTCACTCACGTGACACAGGAAGACTCACACGACGATCCCGGCCTACTCGAGGACGCTGTGGTATTGCTCGGCTATACCTTCGGGGCCTTGGTACGCACCCTGACCACCATCACCTCAGATGAACTGCGGGGCTGGCAGCGCAAGCTTGAGCAGAAGACCGATCGCCTCCTGGATTCCGGCCCCGCGCCCAACACCACAGCGCACCTGCTTGCCTTGCGGGCTCGGCTGGCTCTGCATCCTGAGGTGCCTGCTGACCTGAGAGCGATTCCGCAGGATCTACTCAGCGTCGCAGAGGTCACCGCCCGGGTCCGTGAGGCGATGGCGGGTGGGCAGCCGTTGCCCGCGTTTGAGACTCGGCCGGCTCTCGCCGACATAGAAACCGGCATGCAGACCCTGGCCCGGCTTGGTCGGCACCTGGAGGACGCGCCGCTGTTCCCAGTCGAGCACGTCGCTGACTTCTTCGACCTGCTCTCGCCTCTGCTGGTGGACCATCCGCTGTATAGGGAAGTCCGCGACCTGCTCGACATGGCAACCGACCGGGTTGCCGGCCAGGCAGCACGAGGGGAGCGAGCCCAGGCACGAGGCTTGGCCTTGGCGAAGAGTGATCGTCTCCTCGATGCGCTGCGGGAGATTCACGAGGCCAAGATCAACTGGTGGCACGGCGAGACTCTGGAGGGGGGACTGACGATGTTGTTGCTGTGCTCGAGAATCTACAGTGAGCTCGGCCTGGCAATAGCAGCCAAACAGTATGCACTAGGCGCTGCCGCTGTCGCGAAGTCCGCGCCCGACCAGGAACTGACTCGTTTCATCCCGAGAGGCATCATCCTGGCTGCCCAGTACGACCATCAGGCCGGGAACTGGCTCTCCGCTACCCACCTGTTCCGCATCGGCTTGATGGCGCAGAACTTCTACGTTGATCAACCGTTCAACCACGAACGTCACCCGTACGTTTGGGACATGATGGCCAACCAGGCCCTCACGATGAGCGCTGCTGTCGCCGTACGCCCCCGTTTTGCCCCCTTGCTCCGCGAAGTCATGGAGTTAGTAGGCTTCGACGAAGCCATCGACGAGATCGTCGCCTCGACTTCTGGTACACCCGCTGCGACCGAGTGCATGTACGCCGACGAAGCCGACATCCAAGGACTGGGGAGGCCCTTTAGCGACGCTGGCCCGAGGCGTCGCTACGCCTGGAGCGCTCTCGGTGTCGACTGGGAGATCACGTGCGCGAATGACCGGCTGTCGGTTCTGGCAGCCGAGCGCTTTACCGCCGCAGTCCAGGTACTTGTCGCCGAGCTAGCCATGCGTGACCCCCTGTTCCTGCCTGGCCGCCTTGCAGTTGAGGTCCATGCCGACACTGCCGTGACACATGACCAGCACTACGGCTGCGAACAGATCACGGACTCGGACGCCAACCAGTGGATCCTGAGACTAGTAGCAGCTGGTAGCCAGAACCTGGAAGCTGCCCTCGCGGACGTGACCGCTGCGGCCGTCAGCGTGCTGCTCTCCCAGTCGCTGCTGCCGGACGAGGCGTTTATGAAGCTCATCGAGAAGGGGTTTGCCGACGGCCTGTGGCACAAGCTCGTCGCGAGCCGCTCCTATGACGAACTTGCCGATTTCCTAAAGGCTGACGACTACAAAGCTATGGCGGCTTTGCCCGATCCAGCCGTTGGCGCCGCCACGCCCCTCAATAACCGGCCCATGTCCGCCGCTCTCGCAGCCAAGACTGGGCCGGGTCCCGGATATGACCGAAGCACCGCACTCCAAGCTGTCCGCCATCGTTATGGCGCCCTAGTTCCCATCATCCGATACACGCTGCCACGCTTGAGTGCTGACCCGGAATTCAGGGACACCGCAGAGCTGCTACGCGAACAAGGCTGGAAGGACTGGCACCTACTGACCGCCATCGCCAATCTGGTCGGAAACCATCGCCTTCAACAGCAGGCCCTTCGTCCTGCCCTGAACGACTCCGCTGAGCGCCGCGCTCGGCTTAAGGACGTCATGATGGCGCCCGAGCATCTCGATGACCAACCCATTCCGGTCGGAGCCTTCACAGAAAGCGCTCTAAGGTCACACTTGTACGGGGCTGCCTTGTCCACGGCCAGCAACCTGGGTCTAGTCATCCGCAGTAGCAGCATCGAGCCCCAAAAACTGCTCGGCGTGCTCGGTGACCGGTACGGCTATTGGACGGACGACGCCGAGCACGCCGACATCTTCGGCCCGCATCCGTCTCCCTCCAGCGACGACGGTGCAGCGCCTGCTTCGTGAGATGCTCTTGGTTCCATTCTCTAACCAGGCAACTTTTTGAAGCAACCTGGCGCGGGGGAGTTGGCGGCTGCGGTGGAACGGAGAGTTCTGGGGGGAGTACCGCCGGGCCGCCTTCCGGCGGGGCAAATGGGGCATTCGGGAGGCCGCGCAGAGCGTCAGTTTCGGAGTTGGTCCTCGACGACCGTTTGAAGTTGAGGCGTGTTGATGTCTCCGTTCCACCGTACGTACTGGAAGTTCTTGCCGTCCTCCTGGGCCCTGTCACGTGCGGCGCCGAGGGTGGAAAGGGCCGGCTCGTGCATGTTGCTCACGATGACGATCGCGTCCAGGTCTGTCCGTCCGCGGAGCAGCGTTTCGACGATCTCCCGCATGCGGCGGGGGCCGATGTGCGTGGTGGGGTCGCCGAATTTGGTCACGATGCCGGCCTTTTTGCCGTCGAGGGTCACCTCGATGTCGGTGCCTCGGTCGTACGCCCCTCTGGAGTGCCGGACCGCGCCGGGGCCGAAGACCGACGCCAGGCGATCGTTGATGACCCGTTCGTATGCGGCGGCGGACAGCTCTCGGATTTCGGTGTCCCGCTGAACTTCAGGAGCGACGGTGGTGGCTGCGGAAGCGAGGTTCAGGGCATCGTCGGGGCTGTCCGCGTTGCGGATCCTGTCTTCGATCTCGGCCAAGGTGAGAGTGCCGTCGGCCAGTCCGATTTCCTTGATCTGGCGTCCCATCACGGCTGCAACGAGCAGGAGGGCTCCGGCGATGATGAGCGAGGCGGGGCCGGCTTCCGTTGTGACGGTGAAGACGGCTACTGCCCCAGCACTCACCATTGCGGAGCCGACAAGGCCTAGGGTCCAGCGAGATGCGGGGGTGAGTCTGCCTGTTCGCTGGATCTGGACAGCGCGCTCAGTGCGTTGGGTCCTCCATCGGGCTATTCGACCGGGAGGTTTGGGAGGGCGGGGGACAGGGGTGCTCATGACCCGCAGGGTAGGGGAGGAGAGGGCTCTGCAGGGCGAGGTTTAGGAGCCTGGGCAGAGGTCTCTCCGTTGTGGTTGGCAGCTCGCAGTGTGCATTTCCCCTCTGCCATCTGGGCCGAGTGCTGGTGTCCGCCCGCTGAGCTCCTCGTTGCCGGCGCCCGCGGAGCGGGCTGGTCCTGGAGGCGGAGCCGGAAGGACCAGGGTGGGGGAGCGGAGCGGACCCGCCCAACGGGCCGAAGGCCCGGACCCCGTGAAACGGGGTCACCCAGGCCTGCGGAGCAGGCCGTTCGGGGTAGAGCGAAGCGGAACCCCGAACCGTCCGGAGCGAAGCGAAGGACACCGGCCCGAAGGGCCGACTCTGGCTCGGCGAAGCCGAGCCCCGTCGAGCGCAGCGAGGCGGTTCTCTCCTGAGCGCGCAGCGCTCAGGTACCCGCGCCGCGGG
>NZ_JBVHVT010000124.1:0-19817 GCF_055564695.1 Streptomyces sp. NPDC029014 | reverse complement strand
GACGAGGAGAGCGGAAACCGGGCGGACACGCCCCTCGTTTTCCCTCTCCCCCCCCCCCCCCCCCCCCCCCCCCCCCCCCCCCCCCCCCCCCCCCCCCCCCCCCCCCCCCCCCCCCCCCCCCCCCGCCCCTGCGTTTTCAGGACCGGTAGGGCTCCTGCAGGAGGGCCGCACGAGGCGTTCCGCCGTACGGCCCGCTCATGGCCCCGCAGGCGGCCTGTCGTCGCCGGCAGGCGCCGGGGCCGCCGTCACCTCGGCCCCGGCTCCTGGGCGCCCTTCCTGGCCGCGGCCGCCCTGCTGCCGGCCCGGCGGAGCCGGAACTCCTGTCCGACGATCGCTTCGGGGAGGGCGGGCCGCTGCCCGAGGCAGTTACTTCGAGCCCCTTGCGCGCCGCTGACCTGCGGATATGTCGGCCGGGGTAGGGGTTCGCCCCTTAAATGGGTACGAGCCCTCCTTCCGATGGCGTAAGGTTGTGTTCACCGACGCGGGGTGGAGCAGCTCGGTAGCTCGCTGGGCTCATAACCCAGAGGTCGCAGGTTCAAATCCTGTCCCCGCTACTCAGTACGAAGGCCCGGCTCCTCTGGAGCCGGGCCTTCGTCGTTCACCGTTGCGGTCACTCCGGTCACCTCTCCATCTTCACTACGCTGCGTAAGTGAAGTGGCGCTCTCTGCAAGCTCTGTGACGGGTCGTCAAGATGCTGGCGTGGCTGAAGAGATACGGAATTCCGGGGTGTTATGCCCGACTTGATCCGGTTAGCGGGGATTAATCTGGGCCAATTGTGGCCAGTGTGCCGCGGGTTGGCCGAAACGATCAATCGCAACGGCTTGGAATCATTCCCCGGTGTCTATTACCGTTCGATAACGCAGCGCGGTCGTCCCAGCCGTCGCAAGAGGCGGTGCCCTGCGCGTGCGTATCCCTGAGGAGCGTGCCCCGGTGGCCTCCAACTTGCCTGCCCGCGAAGGCGTCGAGAGCCAGGAGCCGCCGTCCGCCGGCGCCTGGGGCGAGTGGAACCCCACCGAGGACTCGGTGCGCCCCATCCGCGGCAAGCACCGGAACGCCAAGGGCGGCGGGGGACTTGCCCGCAGCTCCACCGTCCTCGGGGTCGGCATCATCGCCGCGGTCGGCGCCGGCGGTATCGCCACCGCCCAGAACCGCCCCCAAGTCCCGATATCCATGCCCTCGTTGCCCGACCTGACCGGCGACGACTCCGGTGCGCACGACCGCCGCGCCGACGCGGGCCCGCGGGCCGCGGAAGCCTCCGCCGCGCAGTCCCAGGACCAGGCCGACGCCGGCGAGGTCCTGCGCACGCGCATCCTCCAGCAAGCCGAGTCCCAGCACGAAGCCACCGACGTCCAGACCCGGGTCCAGGCCGAGCAGGCGGCGCGCGAAGCGGCCGCCGCGGAGGCCAAGACCAAGCGCGAGGAGGCCGAGAAGGCCGCCGAGGAAGCCCGCGCCGCCGCCGAGAAGCAGGCCAAGGAGGCCGCCGACGCCGCGGCCAAGGCCGAGCAGGAGCGGGCCGCCCAGTCCGCCGGCAGCTACTCCCTGCCGACCTCCTCGTACACGCTCACCTCGTACTACGGCGCCGCCGGCTCGATGTGGTCCTCCGGCCACCACACCGGCCTCGACTTCGCCGCCCCCACCGGCACGCCCGTCAAGGCCGTCGGCGCCGGCAAGATCACCTCGGCCGGCTGGTCGGGCGCGTACGGCTACCGGATCGTCCTGGAGCTGGAGGACGGCACCGAGATCTGGTACTGCCACCTGTCCTCGATGTCCGTGACCTCCGGCCAGGTCGGCGCCGGCGACACCATCGGCCGGGTCGGCGCCACCGGCAACGTCACCGGGCCCCATCTCCACTTGGAAGTACGCAAGGGCGGCTCCACGGTGGACCCGCTGTCGTGGCTCCGCTCCAAGGGCCTGACGCCGTAACCGGGCCGCCGGCGGCGCCGCTCCGGGCCGCCGGTACGAACCCGCGCACGCCCGGGTCCGGCCGCCGCGGCAGCAGGTCCTCCAGGACCGCCGCCCGGGCCAGCGCCGGCCCCGCCGTCGCCCGGCGCAGCCACAGCCGGCGCAGCAGCTCCCGCTCCTGCCCCGCGAACTCCGGATCCCCGGCGGGACCGCTGCGCGCCCCGTGCCGCAGCAGGGCGAGCGCGGCGGCGTCCGCCTCGTACCGGGCCACCGCCCGACCCGCGGCCCGGCCCCCGCTGCGCCGTGCGAGCGCCCGGGCCAGCGAGCGGGCCGGCATCGACACCAGCGCCGGCACCTCGGCCGGGGCCAGCCAGCCCGCGGCCGCGTACACCGCGAGCTCCCCGGCGACGGCGCGCAGCCGGCGGCGCCTTATCCACACCGCAAGGCCCAGAAGCCCCCCGAACACCGGCACCATCACGCAGCCGTAGATCCAGTAGAAGCCGTTCTCGCCGAGCCGCGAGGAGCAGTTCCACAGCGCGTGCATGCCCATCGCCAGCACCAGGCCGAGCAGCGGCAGCCCCGCCCGCAGCAGCCCGGCCCGCGGACGGCCGGCGGCGACCGCACCGAACCCGAGCCCGGTCAGCACCGTGAACAACGGGTGCGCGAACGGCGAGAGCACGATCCGCACGAAGAACGTCGCCGCCGTCACCGAGTCGAGCGCCCCGACCCCGCTGCGCAGGTCCTCCGTGAACGCGTTGCCCAGGTACAGGACGTTCTCGGTGAACGCGAACCCGGTGGCGGTGAACCCGGCGACCACGAACCCGTCCGCCGGGCCCGTGAACGTCCTTCTTCGGCAGGCGAAGACCAGCAGCAGCGCCGCTGCCTTCGCGCTCTCCTCCACCACCGGTGCGATCACCACCGAGCCGAGCCGGTCGGCGTCGTCGGGATCCGCGGTCGCCGCGGAGATCCACTCCGTGGCGAAGTCGTTGGCGAGTATGGCGATCAGGGCCGCGGTACAGGCGCCCCAGCCACAGCAGAACAACAGCTGCGCCCAGGGTCGGGGCGCGGCCCGGCCGAGCCACCGGAAGGCCGCCATGAGCAGCGGCACCGGCAGCACGGCCAGGCCGAGGCCGACGAGGAACCCGGGAGTGCCGGTCTGCTCCCGAACGAGTTCGAGGATCGTCAGCCCCGATGCGCCCAGCACGGCGAACACGCACGCACGGACACGGACTCGGAACACGTGATGACTCTAACGACCCGTTCCGACACGGGGAGTGACCTTCGGGAAGGTCAGGTGTTCTCCACCCGCCGGAAGAGCAGGTCGTGTACGACGTGCCCCTTGTCGAGGCCCTGGCCCTCGAAGCGGGTGAGCGGCCGGAAGTCGGGCCGGGGCGCGTAGCCGCCGTCCTCGCGGGTGTTCTCGAACTCCGGGTGCGCGGTGAGCACTTCGAGCATCTGCTCGGCGTAGTCCTCCCAGTCGGTCGCGCAGTGGAGCACCGCCCCGGGCGCCATGCGCGTCGCGGCCAGGTCGAGGAACTCCGGCTGGATCAGGCGGCGCTTGTGGTGGCGGGCCTTGGGCCACGGGTCCGGGAAGTAGACGCGGATCCCCTGCAGGGAGGACGGCGTCAGCATCTCGCGGAGCAGGATGATCGCGTCACCGTTGGCGACGCGGACGTTGGTGAGCCCGTTGCGCTCGGCGAGGGCGAGCAGGTTGCCCTGGCCAGGGGTGTGCACGTCGACGGCGAGGATGCCGGTGTCCGGGTCGGCGGCGGCCATCTGGGCGGTCGCCTCGCCCATGCCGAAGCCGATCTCCAGGACGACGGGCAGCCCGTCGAAGAGCCGGTCGAGGTCGATCACCTCGCGGCCGTCGATGTCCAGGCCCCAGGTGCCCCAGAGCCGCTGCAGGGCAGCGCCCTGCCCGACCGTGACCCGGCTGCGGCGCGGCTGGAAGCTGCGGATCCGCCGCTCGTGGTGCGAGCCGGCCGGGTCGGGCGCGGGCCCGTCCGGGAACCGCGGCTCGGTGCGCCACTTGGGCGGCACGTAGGAGTTCGCCTCCGGCGCGGCTTCCGGGAGGTTGGGCTGGGGGGTACGGGACTCAGACACAATCCCCGCATTCTACGACCCCCACCCCACCCCCCGCCCGCCCCGCCCACCCCGAACGAGTCCGTCCCCGAACGAGTCCGTCCCCGACCCAATCCGTCCCCGACCCAATCCATCCCCGACCCAATCCGACCCCGCGCCGAGTCCATCCCCCGCAGGCGCCGCCGAGTCCATCCCGCGCGGTGAGTCCCGCTCGCGGGGCGTTCGAGCACGCCGGACGAATCCGTCCGGGGGCACGTCCAGCCCGCGCGGCGTTTGAGCGCACCGGGGCGCGCAGCGCCCGGACGGGTCCGGGGCGGAGCCCCGGGAAACGGTGAAAGGGCGGGGCGGGGAGCAGCTCCGCGCAGCGGCACCCGCCACCCGCCCGGCGGCTCCGTCCCCGGCCGGCAGGGCGGGAGCTCCCCGAGGCAAGTCCGGGCCCCGCCCTCGGGGACGCGGGCCGCAGCCTGGATTCCCCCGGCGGGACGCCCCTGGGGGCGCCGGCCCCCAGCTCAGGGGCGGCGGCCCCACCAGACGGCGGCCCCACCGGACGGCGACTCCGGCGTCAGGCGGCGTCCCGCATCGCGCCGAGCGCCCTCCGCCCGATCTCCCGCCCGATCGGCAGCGAAGCCGTAGCCGCAGGCGACGGCGCGTTCAGCACGTGCACGGTCCGCTCCGCCTCCCGGATCAGGAAGTCGTCGACGAGCGTCCCGTCCCGCAGCACGGCCTGCGCCCGCACTCCCGCCTCCGAACGCCGCAGGTCCGCAGACGTGACCCCCGGCAGCAGCCGCTGCACCGCCTCCGTGAAGGCCGCCTTAGACAGCGAGCGGTGGATCTCGCCGGCTCCGTACCGCCAGTGCCGCAGGGCCATCCGCCAGGATCCCGGCCAGGCGAGCTCGTCGGCGATGTCCCGCGGCCGGACCACACCCCACCCGTATCCCTCGCGGGCGAGGGCGGGGACCGCGTTCGGTCCGACGTGCACCCCGCCGCCGATGCCCCGCGTCAGGTGCACCCCGAGGAAGGGGAACGCCGGATCCGGCACCGGGTACACCAGCCCGCGCACCAGCTCGGGCCGCAGCAGGTCGTAGTACTCACCCCGGAACGGGACGATCCGCATTCCCGGGTCGTCCCCGGCGAGCCGCGCGATCCGGTCGCACTGCAGCCCCGCGCAGTTCACGAGCACCTTGGCCCGGACCACCACGCCCGCGGAGGTCCGCACCGCCACCGCCGAGGGGCGTCGCGAGACGAGGTCCACCGCCCCGCCGTAGACGATCTCCGCCCCGGAGGCTTCGGCCAGTTGCCGGGCCACCTGCCCGTAGTCCGCGATGCCGGTGGTGCCGACGTGGATCGCGGCGAGCCCGCGCACCTCCGGCTCGTACTCGCTGATCTGCGCCGGGCCCAGTTCGCGTACCGGAATGCCGTTCTCCCGGCCGCGCTGCACCAGCGCGTGCAGCCGCGGCAGTTCCTCCCGCCCGGTGGCGACGATCAGCTTGCCGGTGACCTCGTGCGCGATCCCGTGCTCCGCGCAGAACTTCACCATCTCGGCCGCGCCGCTCACCGCGAAGCGCGCCTTCAGCGATCCGGGCCGGTAGTAGATGCCGCTGTGGATCACCCCGCTGTTGCGGCCGGTCTGGTGCCGGGCCGGGCCGGGCTCCTTCTCCAGCACCACCACCCGGGTCCCCGGCGCCAGGCGCGACAGGGCGTACGCCGTCGACAGTCCGACGATGCCACCACCGACGACCAGCACATCGCAGTCGAGCCTGCCCAAGCTGCCACCTCCCACCCCTGCATACTGCACCCCGCCACCGACAGCGCAGCTACGCGGGGGCCACCAGCAGCGGCCGGGCCCGTTCCCGCAGCTCCGCGACGCGCGGCTCGTCCCCGTAGGGTTCCAGGCGGTGTAGCAGGTCCCGTACGTATTCGGTCGTCCGCGCCGAGGAGATGCGGCCCGCGACCTCCACGGCCCGGGCGCCGGCCGCACACGCCGCGTCGAGGTTCCCCGACTCCAGCTCGGCGACCGCGCTCACCACGAGCCGCAGCCCGTGCGAGCGCACGTACTCCTCGGTGGGGCGGGACAGCGCCTGCTCGGTGAACCGCCGCACCTGCCGCGGCAGCTTGAGGTCCCGGTAGCACTCCGCCGCATCCGCCGCGAAACGGTCGTACGAGTAGAAACCCAGCCAGGTCGGGTCGGGGTCGACGTCCCGGGCACGCTCCAGCCAGCCCTCCGACGCCCGCAGTGCGGCCTCCGCGGCCGCCGAGTCGCCGGCCTTCGCGTGCGCCCGGGCCTCGACCAGCCGGAAGAAGCTCATGGTGCGGGCGGTGGCCAGGCCCCGGTTGCGCTCGACGGCGGCCTGCGCCAGGTCCACGCCCTCGTCGGGGAAGTCCCGGTACGTCGCCTGGAGCGACATCGAGGCGAGGACGTACCCGCCGAGCGGCACGTCCGCGGCCGCCCGGGCCAGGCGCAGCGCCTGGATGTAGTAGCGCTGGGCGGCCTCCTGCTGCCCGGTGTCGAAGGCCATCCACCCGGCCAGACGGGTCAGTTCGGCCGTCGCCCCGAACAGGGCGCGGCCCACTTCGTCGCTGTACGAGCCGAGGAGCAGCGGCGCCGCGTCGACGCGCAGGCACTCGGGCACCATCGACGAACGCCAGTCCCCGCCGCCGTACTTGGAATCCCAGCGGCGCGCGTCCTCGGCGGCCTCGCGGAGCTTGCTCACGTCGCTGTGGCCGACGCGCTGCGGGGAGGAGTCAGAGAGCCCGAGGACCGTCGGGACCGGGGGCACCGCGGGCAGGGGCGGTGCCGGGGGCGGCGCATGCGGCGTTTCGCCGGAGGGCGGTGCGGGCACAACCGCCGACGCGGGGGACGACGAGGCGCCGGAAGGGACGGCGGAGGCGGAAGCGGATGCAGCGGCACCGGCAGAAGCGGAACCGGAGGAGATGGGCGGGGAGGCCGAGACGACCGGACCGACCGCGGCCACCGGGCCGACCGCGGCCACCGGACCGGCCGGAGCAGGACGGACCGGAGCAGGGGCGACCGGGGCGACCGCCCCGACCGGGCGGGAGGGCGCGGCGGCGACGGGCTCCCGCGCGACGGAGCTGTCGGCCGGAGATATCAGCCAGCGCGAGGCGGGCGTCGCGTACGCCGACACGGAGAACGAGCCGGCCAGCGACTGCCAGATCCCGCCGCCACCGCGCCGGCCGGCGAGGTCGAGCCGGTACAGGTCGGTCGCGGAGCGCACCGCATCGCCCACGTCCCGCGGGAAGGCCAGGCCGACCTCGGGCGCGGGGTCCGCGTCCGCCAGCCCGATCTCGTGCAGCGGCACCGGCCGCCCGAGCTTCGCCCCGATCGCGGCGGCGATCAGATGGGGGGCGGCGCCCTGCGGCACCATCCCCTTGGACACCCACCGGGCCACCGAGGTCTTGTCGTAACGAAGCGTCAGGCCGCGCTGTGCGCCGAGGTCGTTGACGCGCCGGGCCAGTCCGGCGTTGCTGATGCCCGCCAGTGCGAGGACGGCGCCGAGCTTCTCGTTGGGTTCGCGGAGCTCCCTGGACATGCGCCACCCCTCGTCGAACGCGGAACGCACACAACTCATACGCACGCACAGGCACTCGCGGGCCCTCGTGCGCCACCGGGGCATAGGCGCCCGGCATTTCGTAAACCCAGCGTAGTTCCCCGCCTCCCAAGCGTTAAGGCCCCGACTTCCGTATGGCGGGATTGTTGTCCGCTCGCACAGTCGGGCCCGGGCCCCTGCCGAGGGCGCGCGCCCCCCGGCGCGCCCCCTGCCGTGCTCCGCCCGTGTGGCCGTGCGCCCGCCCGTGCGCTCTGGCCGGTACCAGGCCCCGGCGATTCGATGTGCGGTGCGTGGGTCGGCCCGCTGCGTGGATCCGGCGGGCCGGGGGATGCCGCTGCCTCAATCCCCGCGGGTGGCGGAACGGTCCGGGGGGTGCATCCCGCCTCCCGGACCGCGCCCGCCCGCCGCATCGGGCACCGCGCCGGGCACCGCACCCGGTACCGCCGGAAGAATGGCCGAAACCGACCTATGGGGCGGGGGGAACGGAACGTCAAATACCGAGTGTCCAGGGCGTGTTCGTTCGTACGTGCGCCCTCCTCGGTCACTCCCGCACGCCCGTCTCGTGGCAGCATGGACCCCGAGCCACCCGGGGCCCAGCCGGCCGCGCCCTCATGCTGCCCGGCCCGTGCACGCCCCGGTCGATTGCCCACGGGCTGGGGAGGCGGCGGTGCGCTGGTTGGTGGGGTGGAGCAGTATCGCCGCGAGCTTCGGCACGGCCGGCCGCGTCTCCGGCCACGCCGGCCGGGGCGACCGCAGCGGCCACGACCCGTACGGCACCCGGGCCGCCTACGACCCGCCCCCCCGCTTCGACGGCACCGGTCTGATCACCGGCGGCATCGCCGACGCCTCCCACCCGGACGACCCCGCAGGCCACGAGGCCGAACGCACCGTCGTCCCGGTCGGCGCCCAACTCCTGTGGGGGGACCCCGACCCGCTGTGGGCCGTCGGCGACTGGCGTCCCGACGAGATCCGCACCCTCGCCGCGGACCCCGCCGACCCCTTCACCCGGATCGCCGTCCTCGGCTGCTGCGGCGCCACCGACGCCGAGCTGCGCCGCGCCCTCGTCGCCGCCCGCGGCGGGGCCCTGCGCCACCTCACCCAGTGGTCCGGCAGCCACACCGTCGTCGTCCAGACGGGCCGCCGCATCACCGTCGTCGGCGACCTCGCCGGCACCCGCCCCGTCTTCCACACGCCGTGGGCCGGCGGCACCGCGTACGCCACCGCCGCGCTCCCGCTCGCCGACCTCATCGAGGCGCAGCTCGACATCGGCCACCTCGCCGCCCTCCTAGCCTGCCCCGACAGCCCCGAGGCACTGGGCGACGGCACACCGTACGTCGGCGTGCGGCGCATCCCGCCCGGGCACGCCCTGATCCTGCGCGAGGGCTCGCGGGAGATCACCGGGTACGAGCCCGTGGCCTCCCTCGCCGTGGCCGCCCCGGCCGCCGACCCCGACCGGGCGGTGGAGGGCGTACGCGAAGCATTGGTGGACGCGGTGCGCGCCCGGCTCACGGCACCGAGGCATGCTCCCGACACCCTGCCGCACGACCCCGGGCCGGTGCCCGGAATGGGCCCCGCCGACCGGCGCGCGGCCCGCGGGGCACCCGTACCGGGCGTCGGCGCCGACCTGTCCGGGGGCAGCGCCTCCGCCACCCTCGCACTGCTCGCCGCAGGCCTGCCCGGCCAACCGGGCACCATCGCCAGACGCACCGGGGAACGCCTGCTGGCCGTCACCTTCAACGACCTCGCCACCCCCCGGGGCCGCGAGGCCGAACTCGAACGGGCCCACGCCATCGCCGCCAACCCCCGGCTGCACCACGTCGTCGTCGCCGCGGCCGAGGAAGCCCTCCCGTACGCCGACCTCGACGGCCCCCTCACCGACGAACCCGGGCCCTCGCTCGTCTCCGCCGCCCGCGAGCGGCGCCGCCTCGCCGCCGGCTCGGCCGACCACTTCGTCGGGCACGGCGCCCGCCAGGTCCTCGACGCCCACCCGGCCCGCCTCGCCGACCTCCTCATGGACCGCCGGCGCCGCCACCTGCTGCGCCCCATGGCCGCCCTCGCCCGCTCGGCCCCCGCGGACTCGCCCGCCTCCCTCCTCGTCCCGTTCTCCGTCTACTCCGCGGCCCGCCGCCTGGCCCGTACGCCCTACCGCACCGGCATGGAGGCCGCCGCGGCCCGGCTGCGCGACGGCGACGTGTGCGACGGGCCCTCGTCCGGGCCGGTCGACGCCTCCCTCGCCGCGCTCACCTGGTCCCGGCCGGGCCCGGCCGCCGGCTGGCTCACCGGAGAGGCGCTGGCGGAAGTATCGATCCGCCTCGCGGCCGCCGCCGGCCGGCCCCCGGTCTCGCTGCGGCCCGGCGAGGCCCGCGCCCGGTCGGCCCTGGCCCGCCACGCCGCCGACCACCGGGTCTTCGAACAGGCCGCCGAGGTCCGCAGCCAGCGCCTGCACGCCCCCTTCCTCGACAACCAGGTCGTCCGGGCCGCCCGCGCCCTCCCCGAGTCCCTGCGCGTCCAACCGGGCGCGCGGGCCGCGATCCTGCGCAGCGTGCTCTCCTCGGCCGGCATCCGCGAACTCCCCCCGGGCTGGGGGGCCGCCGCCCACACCCCGAACGAGACCGCCACCCGCCTGGGCCTACGCGCCGCCCTCGCCTCCCTGCTGGCCCTCTTCACCACCCCGCTCCTCGCCGACGCCGGCCTGATCGAGGCCCGCGTCGTCCAACAGGCCCTGCTGGACGCCGCCGAGGGCCGCCCCGTCCCGCTGGACGGCCTCGCCGAACTCGTCTCCATGGAGCTGTGGCTCGGCCGCCTGCTCAACCGCCGCGGTACCTGCTGGACCGGCACCTCCACCCCCCGCCGCCGAGCCGTCCCGAACGGCGTCCCCACGCCTCGCCCGGCCCTCTCCTGATCCCGGGCCCGGGCGGAGGCGGTGGGGCTCCTCAGCGACAGCTGATCACCGCGTCGGCCCAGCTCGCCAGCGTCGGCATCCGGCCGTGCCCCACCTGCTCGACCACCAGCCGCACCGTCTCGTGCCCGTCGAGGGAGACGTTCACGACCGTTGCCGGGTCCTCGTGGCCGAGCGTCCCGGACTGCCACAGCCGCTGCCCGTCCGCGTACACCGAGAACCGGACCTTGCCGGCGGACGGCCGTGACAGGGCGTCCACCCCGGCCCGCGCCGAGAACGCGCTGCACTGCCGGTTGAGGGCGATCTCCACCGAGGAACGGGAGTTCACGGTGATCCCCTGCGCGTAGCGCCGGTCGGCGATCTCCAGCCCCCAGCGCTGCCACACCCAGCTGCTGCGCCAGGTCTGCAGTTCGGGGCCGCTGTGGTCGCCGAACACGGAGTGGGCGAGCCCGGCCAGCTGGTACCCGCGCGCCGGCTTCGGCGCGCTCGGCGTCGGCGTCGGCGTGGGCTTCGGGGGTGTGGGCCCGGGCTTCGTCGGCGCAGGGCTGGGCGTCGCGGAGGCCGGCACCGTCGGCGCGGGCTTCGCAGGGGCCTGTGGCGGGGGCGCCGACGCCGACGGGGAAGGAGCGGGCGGCGACGCCGCGGGCTCCGACGGGGGCGGTACGGGCTCCTCCGCGGCCGGCGGCTCGGACGAGGCCGGGACGGGGGCCGGAGCCGGGCTCGACGGACGCGGCGCCGGGACGGCCGGCGCGGTCACACCGGGCGCGGGCTTCGCCTGGGGCACCGGATCGGCCTCGTCCCCCGACAGCGCGAACACCACCCCGGCGGCCGCGGCGACCGCGAGCCCGGCGGCCAGTGCGGCCTTGGCCGGCACCCCGAGGCCCTCGGACAGCACCGCCCCCCCGACCCCGCCCCCGGACCCCGCACCCCCCGCAGCCCCGCCGGCAGCCGTCCCGCCCGCGGCGGACGCACCGCCGGCGGAAGCCCCGCCGGCAACCGCCGCACCCGCGGCGGACCCGCCCGAGGCGCCGGCGGCCCCCGCAGCGGCGGCCGCGGCTCCGGCGCCTCCCGCGGCGACGACACCGCCGGTGGCCACCACACCGGCCGCCTTGGCCGCGTACCCGGCGGCGAACCACCCGATGACCGCGACCGGCAGCAGTGCGGGAATGCCCGCGTTGACGTCCTTCAGCTCACCGGCGGCCAGCCGGCACCTGGCACACTCCTCCAGGTGCTTGCGCAGCCCCCGTTCCGCCCGCATCCGCAGCCCGCCCCGGGCGTAGGCGCCCAGCCGGTCCGCGTACCGCGCGCAGTCCCCGCCCGCGCTGAGCGCAGAACTCACGTGCGCCTGGAGGTAGGCCTGCTTGAGGCCCTCCCGGGCCCGGCCGGCCAGCACCGCGGTCGCGTTGGCGCTCAGCCCGAACAGCGGGGCGACCGCGCTCGGAGGGGACTCCTCGACGGTGGTGTGCCACAGCACGGCCTGCCACCGCTCGGGCAGGCTCCGGAAGGCCTGCACGGCCAGCGACTGCTCGGCCTCGTGCATCGCCCGGACGTCCGCGCCCGCTTCGAGGGCGTCGGCCCCGGACAGCCCGGACATCCCGCCGCCGGATTCGGAGCCCGCGGCCGCCTGCTCCGCGAACAGCGCGAAGTCCTCGACGAGCTGCTCGCGCTTGGCCGTCTTCGCCCAGGCCGCGGCGACCCGCCGCACCGTGGTCAGCAGATAGGCCCGCACCGCCTGGTCCGGGCCGGCCCCGCCGCGTACCGCCTGCAGCGTCCGCGCGAACACCTCGGCGGTCAGGTCGTCGGCCGTGTGCCCGTCCCGGCAGCAGGTCCGCGCGTAGCGCCGTACGGAACCGGCATGGCGGCGGAACAGCTCCGCGTACGCCCCGTCGTCCCCGGCGCGCATCCGGGCGATCAGATCGCCGTCGGACGGCGGCAGCTCGCTTCCGGCGACACCGGGGCGGGCGTGCCGGCCGTGTGGCTCGCGCTGGGCCGGGACCTGCCGTACGGGCCGGCTCTGCGCCTCGACCTCGCCGCCGGCACCACCGATCGGTTCTTCCCGACCGTCAACGCTCATCGCGGAAGCTCCCGCACGCCAGACTCAACCGGTACACCGTTCAAGCCTGTCACACGGGGGGCGCGCGCCGAACCCCGCTCCACGCCTTCCACCCGTACGAGGAGCGCCGGGCGGAGTGCCGGGCTTGACCTTCACCCGCCCGAGTGAACGGGAACCCGGCCCCGCGGAACACCGGCCCGCAGTGCCACGCCGACCGAAGGGGCGCGCCCGGCCCCGGAGCACCCGGCACCCGCGGCCCGGCACACGCCTCCTGATGCGGGATCAGGCCGTGCGGGAGCGCAGCCCTTCGAGCAGGATGTCCAGCAGCCGGGCCGAAGCCGCCGCCTGCTGAGCCGCGTCGGGCAGCGCCGGCGCGGCCGTGGCGATGACCAGCAGCACGTCGGCCACGGTGACGTCGGCCCGCAGCTCACCGGCCTCCCGGGCGCGGTCGACCAGCCGGCCGACCACCTCGAGCAGCGCGCCCGCGCCCGCGTCCGCCGACGGCTCGTCCTCCGCGGGAGTCCGCGCACCGACGACCCGCAGCTCGGGAGCCCCGGCCTCAGCGGCCTGCCGCTGCTGCGGAACACGCAGCTCCGGAACCTCCTCGGCGTCCTCGGCGGAGCGGACCCGCAGTACCTGCGGCGGCAGCAGCCGCCCGGCGCCCGAGGCGACGGAGGTGCGCAGGAAGCGCGAGAGCGCCTGCCACGGCTCCTCCTCCTGTCCCAGCGCGGTCTTGGCCTGCTCGGTCAGCCGGGCGGTCTCTTCCTCGGCTATTCGGCGGACCAGGACGTCCTTGCTGGGGAAGCGCCGGTACACGGTGCCGACACCGACCCGCGCGCGCCGCGCCACGTCTTCCATCGGGGCCCCGTAGCCCAGCTCGCCGAACACCTCGCGGGCAGCACGCAGCACGTGCTCGAGGTTGCGCTGGGCGTCGACGCGCAGTGGCGTGGTGCGCCCCACCCCGGTTGCGGTGGTCGTGCCGCCGCCGGTCATCACTCGACTGTTGCTCTCGGTCGAGAGGGCAGTCGCAGAACCATGGAAATCGGACATGTTCATATGTATCCCCCGGTGATCGCTTGTCTCCCCCCGGAGACATCCCCGCCTTCGTGTCGAGGTTGGCCACGGTCAGTGGCCCCGGTCTTACTCCTCGACGAGATACGAACATAGTTGAGCCAGAGTCAATTCAGAAGAGGCAGCCCCCGTCGGGCCGCCGCCCGATCGGAGCATTCGCCCCCACTTTTCCGATCCGGGCCTCCGGAAGGACCCTCTCCGCACCCTCTGACCTGCGGAACTCCACCCACTTCCGAGCCGTCCGAGAGCCCTGTCCCACCGTCCCCTCCGGTCACACAATGTGTCAGGCCTGTGGACAAACTCCCAGCCACGTTGCGTCATGGGATGGTGAAGGCAGCCAACTCCCGAGGCACGGCCCCCGGTAACACGCCCGCCACCTCCGACAGCTCCGCCACGCCCGCCGCCGGTTCCACCACGGACACCTCCCCCCGCCCCGCCCCGGACGCCCCGCCCCCCGCCGCATCCGGACCCCGGCGCATCCTCGTCATCGGCGGCGGCTACGTCGGCATGTACACGGCCCTCCGGCTCCAGAAGCGGCTCAGGGCGGGCGAAGCCGAGATCACGGTGGTCACCCCGGACCCGTACATGACGTACCAGCCCTTCCTCCCCGAGGCCGCGGCCGGCTCCATCTCCCCCCGCCACGTGGTGGTCCCGCTGCGCCGCGTCCTCGACCGCTGCCGCATCGTCATGGGCGAGGCCAAGAGCATCGACCACGCCAAGCGCACCGCCACCGTCGCCACCCTCGCCACCGCCGACGAAGCCACCGGCCCCCAGGAGATCGCGTACGACGAGCTCGTCCTCGCACCCGGGTCCATCTCCCGCGCCCTCCCCGTCCCCGGCCTCGCCGACTACGGCATCGGCTTCAAGACCGTCGAGGAGGCCATCGGGCTGCGCAACCACGTCATCGAGCAGATGGACATCGCGTCCTCCACCCGCGACCCCGCCATCCGCGACGCCGCCCTCACCTTCGTCTTCGTCGGCGGCGGGTACGCCGGCGTCGAGGCCCTCGGCGAGCTCCAGGACATGGCCCACTACGCGGCCCGCTACTACCACAACGTCAAGGCCGAGGACATGAAGTGGGTCCTGGTCGAGGCCAGCGACCGGATCCTCCCCGAGGTCGGTCCCGAGCTGGGCGTCTACACCGTCCGCGAACTGCGCGGCCGGGGCATCGACGTCCGTCTGGAGACCCGCCTCGACTCCTGCGAGAACCGCGTCGCCGTCCTCAGCGACGGAGCCCGCTTCCCCACCCGCACCCTCGTCTGGACCGCCGGTGTCAAACCGCACCCGGTGCTCGCGGCCTCCGACCTCCCCCGCAACGAACGCGGCCGCCTCGTCTGCACCGCCTTCCTCACCGTCAAAGGCGTCGACAACGCCTGGTCCGCCGGCGACGCCGCCGCCGTCCCCGACATCACCGCCGCCGAACCGGGCCGCGAGTGCGCCCCCAACGCGCAGCACGCCGTCCGCCAGGCCAAGGTCCTCGCCGACAACCTCCTCGCCTCCCTGCGCGGCGAGGCCCTCACCGAGTACGCGCACCAGTACGTCGGCTCCGTCGCCTCCCTCGGCCTCCACAAGGGCGTCGCCCACATCTACGGCCGCAAGTTCAAGGGCTACCCGGCCTGGTTCCTGCACCGCGCATACCACCTCAGCCGGGTCCCCACGTTCAACCGCAAGATGCGCGTCCTCGCGGAATGGACCCTCTCCGGCCTTTTCAAACGCGAGATCGTCTCCCTAGGCTCCCTCGAACACCCCAGGGCAGAATTCGAACTCGCCGCCGGTGGCGGCCACTGGCACCACCTGGCACCACCCCCGCCACCCGCCCCCGAACCCCCGCAGGAAAAGCAGGGCTGACGCTGTCAGTGCCGTCGGCCACACTGGACGTGTGACCATAGGTGTGCTCACACCTGCGCAGAGTGACACCGTCCAGCGATCCACACCGACCCACCCAGCGATACAGCGACGACAGCGACCGCGACCACTTGCGACACCACGAGGCTTGAACGCAGTGAACTTCACGCGCTGGAGCGCCCGGTTTCCCGGAACGCAGCGCCGCGCCGCCGCCCGGTCCGAACACGCCGCCGCCCAGGCCAAGCGCGGCGAAGGGGCCGTCCCGGCCGCCCGCGGCGCAGCCGGCCGCCCCGCGACCGCCCCCGACGGCGGCCCGGCCGACCCCACCGACTCCGGCACCGCAACCGGCCAGGGCGCAGGCAGCCCGGGCAGCGGCAGCGGCACCGGCAGCGGGCCCGTCCCCGCCGTGCCCTCCCTCGACGAGCTCTCCGTACGCGAGGTCCTCGGCCGGCTCCCGGCCCTCGTCGCCCTCGTCCACGGCCCCGAGCACCGCGTCGCGTACGTCAACGACGCCTACACCGCAGGTTTCGGCCCCCGCCCGGTCGGCGCCCCCGCCCACGAGGCCCTGCCCGAACTCGGCGAGCTCGGCCTTCTCCCGCTCCTCGACCAGGTCCAGCGCAGCGGCAAGTCCCGTACCGCCAAGAACCGCACCGCCCCCGGCGGCGCCAACTGCTACACCGTCACCTGCACCCCGGTCGAGTTCCCCAAGGCCGCCCCCGAGAGCGATGCCGACCCGCACCCCCACCACACCGGCGTCCTCATCCACCTCGCCGACGTCACCGACCACGCAGAGGCCGCCGAGCGGCTGCGCGCCAGCGAGCGCCGCCAGCGCGAGGCCGCCGTCACCCTGCAGCGCTCCCTCCTCCCGCAGGAGCTGGAGCAGCCCGACGACCTGCGCATCGCCGCCACCTACCACCCGGGCGGCACCGAGGCCGCCGTCGGCGGCGACTGGTACGACGTCATCACCCTCGGCGCCGGCCGCACCGCCCTCGTCATCGGCGACGTCATGGGCCGCGGGGTGCGCGCCGCCGCCGTCATGGGCCAGCTGCGCACCGCGGTCCGCGCGTACGCCCGCCTCGACCTGCCCCCGCACGAGGTGCTCCAGCTCCTCGACGGCCTCGCCGCCGAGATCGACGCCAGCCAGATCGCGACCTGCGTCTACGCCGTCCACGACCCCAACGAGGGCCTGCTCGCGTACGCCTCCGCGGGCCACCTCCCCATCCTGGTGCGCGACGCCGACGGCACCGTGCGCCGCGCCGCCGACCCGACCGGCCCGCCGCTCGGCACCGGCGGCTGGCTGCACAGCTCGGGCACCATCGCGCTGGGCCCCGGCTCCACCGCCGTCCTCTACACCGACGGCCTCGTCGAACGCCGCGGAGAGGACATCGACGAGGGGGTCGCCGCCCTGGAGCGCGCCCTCGCCGGAGCCCAGGGCACCCCGGCCGTGATCTGCGACCGCCTGATGCGGGCGCTGGGGGTGGACGCCGACCACGACGACGACGTCGCCGTCATGGTCCTCCAGCAGCCGCTCCGCACCGGTGCCGACGCCGAGCTCTTCCACAACGCCGCCCTCGACCTCCTCGGCGGCGTCGAGGCCGCCCCGCGCGCCCGCGCCTTCGCCCAGGGCGTCCTCACCTCCTGGCGCTTCCCGGTCGAGCTGTGCGACCTGGGGGTCCTCGCCGCGAGCGAGCTCGTCGCGAACTCCCTCCAGCACGGCACACCGCCCATGCGGCTGCGGCTGCGCCGCACCGACCGCCGGCTGATCGTCGAGGTCACCGACGGCGACGACCACCTGCCGCGGCGCCGCCGGGCCGAACCGGGCGACGAGACCGGCCGGGGCATCTCGATCGTCGCCACCATCGCCTCGTCGTGGGGCTGCCGTCGCACCCCGGGCGGCGGCAAGGCCGTCTGGTGCGAGTTCGCCCTGCCGGACAAGTAGCCGGAACACGGGACGAAGACGAGGGAGGCCCGGTCCCAGGACCGAGCCTCCCTCGCACACTTATACGTATATACGTACGCTACGCGGCCACGGGCTCCGCAGCGACCACGGCAGCACCACGCGAAACCCCGGCACCGGCAACCCCGGCCGTGGCCTTCGCGCCACCCGACGCAACCGGCTCCGCCTTCGCCAGCGACGGCCGGTCCTGCACCGGGCTCAGCTGCGCGCCGAGCCGCAGCGCCAGCCGGGCGATGCCCAGCGACACCACGACGAACACCGCGACGTACAGCATCGGCGCGCCCGCACCGAGCGGCACGCCCAGCGGCCCCAGCGCCAGCGCGAGCTGCTTGACCAGCGCGAAGGCCGAGTTGTACTGGCCCACCGAGCCCTCCGGTGCCAGGTCGGCCACGAGCGGCGCGAGCGTCGGCGACAGCATCGCCTCGCCGATCCCGAAGAGGGCGTACGTGGTGATGAACGCGGCAGCGGCCATCACCGCACTGCCGTGCCCCAGCCCCGAGAACCCGGCGATCACCCAGGCGACCGTCCAGATCAGGCCGACCAGCGCGATCACTCGCGACCGGCGGCGCTTCTCGACGAGCCGCAGCACCGCGAACTGCGCGAGGACGATCGCACCGGTGTTGGCGGCCAGGGCGAGGCCGAGCGTGGACGGCGAGATCCGGGCGGCCTCGGTACCGAAGGCGGCCAGGCCCGACTCGAACTGCCCGTAGCAGGCGAAGAAGATCACGAATCCCAGGACCAGCAGCTGGACCATCGTCTTGTGCTGCACGAGCCGCGTCCAGCCGTTGCCCGACTGCGCCGGGTCCTTGGGCACGGCGTCCTTGATGCTCGGCGCGTGCGGCATGCGCACGGTGAGGATGACGCCGGCCAGGACCAGGAACATCACGGCCTCGATGCCGAACAGCAGGGTGAAGCTGGCGGGCCGGCTCTCGTCGACGATCTGGCCGCCGATGAGGCCGCCGATGCCCAGCCCCAGGTTCTGCATGAAGAACTGGAGGGCGAAGGCCCGGGTCCGGGTGGCCGGGGTGGAGCACCACACGATCATCGTGGCGAGGGCGGGCTGCATGACGGCCTGCCCGGCGCCGAGCGCCAGCGCGGACAGCAGGATCGGCACGATGCCCGTGGACAGCCCCAGTGCCAGCGCGCCCGCGGACGCGGCGACGGCTGCGCCGATGACCACGGGGACGGGACCGCGGCGGTCGATGACGCGACCGGTGAAGGGCAGTGCGATCAGCGCGCTCACGGCGAAGGCCACGAACGCGCTGGTGGCCGCCATGGAGCCGAGCCCTCGCACCTGCGCCACGTAGATGTAGAGGAACGGGACGGTGAAGCCGATACCGAACGCGGTCAGCGCGTTGCCGGCCTGGATCCGTCGCATCGCGGCGCCCATCACCTTGGTCACTTTTCACCTGCCTTGATAGCTGAAGCCTGAAGACTTCACACCTAAAGTTCGACGCTTAAGAGTACACATCGAAGGAGTTAGACGCCAACGGGTTCGTGCGATACTTCGGACCATGGGTGACACCCCCGACGGCACTGCGCCCGTCCACGAGCCGAGCCTCGACGAGCAGATCGCCGTCTACCAGCGCGAGTTCCAGGACCTCGATCCCCAGGTGGAGAAGGTCGTCTCGGCACTCAGCCGCCTCAACCGCCGCATGAACGTCGCGTACGGGCGGCAGACCGCGGCCCTCGGCATCAGCAACGCGGAGTGGGAGGTCCTCAAGGCCCTCGTGCTCTCCGGGGCCCCGTACCGGATGGGCCCGAGCGAACTCGCGAAGCAGCTCGGCCTGACGCCGGCGGCGATGACCCACCGGATCGACCGCATGACGGCGGAGGGGCTGGTGACGCGGGAGCGCGACGAGTCCAACCGGGTGCGCGTCATCGTGGAGCTCACCGACGAGGGTCGCAGCAAGTGGCTCGACGCCATGCGCGCGGCCACCCTCTTCGAGGAGGACCTCCTCCAGGACCTCTCCACCGAGGAGCGCGGCCTGCTCGGCGACATGCTGACGCGCCTGCTGGACCGGGTCGAAGACCTCCAGCCGCGCAGCTGACGGACCCGCCGATGAGGGGGTTGACACAGCCCCTCGCGATCCGTAAAGTTCTGCGGGTTGTCCCAGAGCCGAAAGGTTCTGGTCACAACCATCCCGCCGCCTCGTAGCGGCACCCAACTCTGCACGATCTCCCACCGGGAGCTAATTCGGCATGCCCGAATTAATTCTGGAAGGCCGATTATGAATCGGCCGGGAAATCCACTAGAGTTCTGGGAGTCGGAAGGGCCCAACAGCCCGGAAGGCAAACCCCGCTGACTGGGGGTCAGGCCCGAAAGAGTCTGATAGAGTCGGAAACGAAGAACGAAAGCCCGGAGGAAAGCCCGAGAGGGTGAGTACAAAGGAAGCGTCCGTTCCTTGAGAACTCAACAGCGTGCCAAAAATCAACGCCAGA